>NZ_JAGYGG010000039.1:0-51858 GCF_019947335.1 Pseudomonas sp. BF-R-24 | reverse complement strand
GGCTTGCTCGCGAATGCAGTGTGTCAGTCAATACATCTGTCACTGACACTCCGCATTCGCGAGCAAGCCCGCTCCCACAGGGGGTATGCGGTGGTCCTTAGATCCCCGCCAGCGCCAGATCCATCGCAAAGTACGTAAAGATCAGGTCTGCCCCGGCACGTTTGATCGCCCCCAGGCTCTCGCGCACCACACGGTCTTCATCGATGGCCCCGGCCTGGGCGGCAAACTTGATCATCGCGTACTCACCGCTCACCTGATAGGCCGACAGCGGCAGGCGTGAGGCTTCGCGGATGTCGCGGATGATGTCCAGGTATGCACCGGCCGGTTTGACCATCAGCGCATCAGCGCCTTCCTGTTCGTCGAGCAACGATTCGCGTATCGCTTCGCGGCGGTTCATCGGGTTCATCTGGTAGCTTTTACGGTCGCCCTTGAGCGCACTGCCGCCGGCCTCGCGGAACGGGCCATAGAGCGCCGAAGCAAATTTGGTCGAATAGGCCATGATCGCCGTCTGGGTAAACCCGGCATCATCGAGCGCCCGGCGAATCGCCTGGACTTGCCCGTCCATGGCCGCCGAGGGTGCGATCACGTCGGCACCGGCCCGGGCCGCCGCGACGGCTTGCCTGCCGAGGTTGATCAGGGTCTGGTCGTTGTCGACTTCATGGTTGTGCAGTACGCCGCAATGGCCATGGTCGGTGTACTCGCAAAAGCAGGTGTCTGACATTACGATCATTTCCGGCACCGCGTCCTTGGCGATGCGCGACATGCGCGAAACCAGGCCGTCCTCGCGCCAGGTGTCGCTGCCGCTGCTGTCCAGGTGGTGGGAGACGCCGAAGGTCATCACTGACTTGATCCCGGCACGGGCGTAGCGCTCGATCTCGCCGGCCAGCTTCGACTCGGGAATGCGCATCACGCCGGGCATGCTGTTGATCGGCACGAAGTCGTCGATTTCTTCTTCGACGAAAATCGGTAGTACCAGGTCGTTCAGGCTGAACTCGGTCTCCTGGAACAGGCTGCGCAGGCTCGCATTGCGGCGCAGACGGCGTGGGCGTGCTTCGGGGAACTGACTGGACATGGGTATTCCTGAATTTCAGAGGACGAAATGTAGGAGCGAGCTTGCTCCGGGCGGCGCTCCGACGATGGTCGTAAACGATAACGCGCATTGTCTGAATGTTCGCGTTGCCCTTACGTTTTTCGCGAGCAAGCTCGCTCCCACAGGTAATGCGGTGGATCAGCTGGAGACGGGGCTTGGAATCTGCAACCCGCGCACCACCGCCGGTCGCGCCAGGAAGCGTTCCAGCACCCGCGTGACGTTAGGGAAGTTCTGGATGCCCACCAGATCGCCGGCTTCATAGAAGCCGATCAGGTTGCGCACCCACGGGAAAATGGCGATGTCCGCGATGGTGTAGCGCTCGCCCATGATCCAGTCGCGCCCCTGCAGACGATCGTCCAGCACCTTGAGCAGGCGCCTGCTTTCCTCGACGTAGCGGTCACGGGGACGCTTGTCTTCGTAGTCCTTGCCGGCGAATTTGTTGAAAAACCCGAGCTGGCCGAACATCGGACCAATACCGCCCATCTGGAACATCAGCCACTGAATCGTCTCGTAGCGCGGTGCCGATTCCTGGGCCAGCAGTTGCCCGCTCTTGTCGGCCAGGTAGATCAGAATCGCGCCCGACTCGAACAGCGCCAGCGGCCGGTCGTCCGGACCGTGGGGGTCGAGGATCGCCGGAATCTTGTTGTTGGGATTCAGGGAAAGAAATTCCGGGGACATCTGGTCGTTGGTGTCGAAGCCTACCCGGTGAGGTTCATACGGCAGGCCGATCTCTTCGAGCATGATCGAGACCTTGACGCCGTTGGGGGTCGGCAAGGAGTACAGCTGAATCCACTCCGGATACTGGGCAGGCCATTTGCGGGTGATGGGGAATGCGGACAAATCGGTCATGGGCACGATCCACGAAGACATTGAGAGTGACGATCATAATGTAGATATCGGCTCAGCGATCCCTTGAAGCCATCGATCTCGCTGATAGGCGAGATCAAAAGAAATCACGACGGTTTCAACGCCATCCGGTGTAGCGTGTCCACAATTGTGCAACATCCTGTCGATAACCTTCGCTGCAAACCCGTGAAGGTTACCGGTACATTGCCGCCCACTCGGCCGGAATCGAACCAAACGGGCTCAGGGGACTCTGAGAACCACCTCTTTGATGACGGACCGGCTTCAATGACATGGAAAACACCCGACGCAGGACAATCGTGGTGTAGAGGTTTGTCAGCCTTAACCGAATTGCGCTGAAGACCCTTTACACATGAATCTGTTTAATTTTGCCAAACGCTTCAAACATCGCGCTTACCTTTTGTTGCCCGCCTTATTGGTGGTTAGCGCGGTGTGCCTGACGCTGGAGTCCGGCCTGAGTCGCGCCCAACCGATGGATGGCACCCAGACGCTGGTCTTCCTGCGCCACGGGGAAAAACCCGCCGGAGGCCTGGGCCAGCTCAATTGCCAGGGACTGAACCGCGCCATCGACCTGGCCACGCTGCTGCCGGAAAAGTTCGGCAAGGCCAACTATGTGTTTGCGGCGAACCCGACGCGTAACGTCGAGGAAGGCGAGCTCGACAATTCCTACAGTTACATCCGCCCACTGATGACCATCAGCCCCAGCGCCATCAAGCTTGGTCTGCCGGTGAACATCAACTTTTCCGCCAATGACACCAGTGACCTGGCCGATGAACTGCTTCACGACAAGTACCACAATGCGGTCATCTACACGGCCTGGTCCCACGGCTATCTGCCGGAGCTGATCAACAAGGTTGCCGGCGACGCCACCGGCAAAAAAATGACCATCACGGATGACTGGGAGTCCAGCGACTACGACTCGCTGTATGTACTCACCCTGACCTGGCACAACGGCAAGGCCAGCTTGCAGAGCCATGTGTACAAGCAAGGCCTGGATAATGGTGCCGAAACCTGCCCGACCTGAGGCATGCGTTGTCTGAGCTGGCGCCTTCGCGAGCAGGCCCGCTCCCACAGTAGATCTTCAGTGAACACAGATTTTGTGTACGACGCAGATCCAATGTGGGAGCGGGCTTGCTCGCGAAGGGGCCGGCAAAAGCACCCTCAAGCCTTCTGCTTCACTCGCTCGCGCAGATACTCGAGAACCGCCCCCCGTTCCCCGACAAACTCGATCCGCGCGTCTTTCTTCTCCCGCTGAAACGCATACATCGGATCGTAATACTCGCACAGCAGGCCTTCGATCCAGCCCCGGTGCAGATCCACCGCGCCACTGCGGGCCTGCTCGGCCAACGCATCCTCCATCAAAACCAGCATGCGCCGATGACGTTCGCCACCCAGGCGCTTCTGCACATTGTTCAGGCTTGCCAGCAAGCGTTCGGAAAACAGCGCAAAGCCTTCCTCGCCATGCACGTAGATGAATTCGGCGCACAGATCCACCACGTAATCGCGCAGGATCCGCTCGACCCGCCCTTCCAGGCTGTCTTCAAGCCACACCATCGGAAACTGCTGCATGCCCTGGTAAAGCGGCAACGGCAAGGCACAACTGCCCACCGCACGGCTTTCGTCTTCCAGTACGAACTGCTCGATGCCCCGGGCGCGTTTTTTCAGTACGTCTACGGCCAAGCGGTTTTCGAAGTCGATATTCGAGGGTTGGCCCGTGGCGCGCTTGCCGAAACTGGAGCCGCGATGGTTGGCATGACCTTCAAGGTCCACGGCATTGTCGAGTTGCGTGAGCACCTCGGTTTTGCCGGTGCCGGTCATCCCGCCCAGCAAGACGAAATTGCACTGGGTCACGGCTTGATCGAGGGTGTCCAGCAGGAAGGTGCGCATGGCCTTGTAGCCACCGCCCACCCGTGGATAGTCGATGCCGGCCTCGTCCTTGAGCCATTGCTGGACAATCTGCGAGCGCAGGCCGCCGCGAAAGCAATACAGCAGGCCATCCGGATGCGCCCGGGCAAAATCGGCCCAGGCCTGGATGCGTTCGGCCTTGACCGCGCCCGACACCAGTTGATGCCCCAGCACGATGGCCGCTTGCTGGCCGTGCTGCTTGTAGCAGGTGCCGACCCGCTGGCGTTCATGGTCATTCATCAACGGCAGGTTGATCACGCCGGGAAACGCACCCTTGTTGAATTCGACCGGCGCGCGGGCGTCCATCATTGGCCGGTCGTTGAGGAAGATGTCGCGGTAATCAGTGCAGTCGACGAACATCAAAACACCTCGACTGCGTTGCTCTGTCGCTCGACCAGTTCACCGATCGGTTCCAGGCTCAGGCCCAGTTCGGCGGCCACCGAGAGGAATTGCTCATTGCCTTGAGGCGTCACGGCAATCAGCAGGCCACCGCTGGTCTGCGGGTCGCAAAGCACACGTTTGTGCAGCTCCTGAAGGCGTCCGAGCTTGCTGGCGTAGCTGTCGAAATTACGCAGGGTCCCGCCCGGTACGCAACCTTGTTCCAGGTAATACTCCACCCCCGGCAGGCGCGGTACGCGGTCATATTCAATGCGCGCCGTGAGCTGGCTGCCGTCGGCCATTTCCACCAGGTGCCCGAGCAGGCCGAAACCGGTGACGTCAGTCATCGCGGTCACACCGTCGAGCTTGCCGAAACGGCTGCCGGGTTTGTTCAGGGTGCACATCCAGTCCCGGGCCAGGCCGATGTCGGCGTTGCGCAATTTGCCCTTTTTCTCGGCCGTGGTAAGGATGCCGATCCCCAGGGGCTTGGTGAGGTAGAGCAGGCAACCGGCCGTGGCGGTGTCGTTGCGCTTCATGTGGCGCTTTTCCACCAGACCGGTGACGGCCAGGCCAAAGATCGGTTCTGGCGCGTCGATGGAGTGCCCACCTGCCAACGGGATGCCCGCCGCGTCACACACTGAACGACCGCCGCGTATCACTTCCCGGGCAACTTCCGGGGCCAGCACGTTCACCGGCCAGCCCAGAATCGCAATCGCCATCAACGGATCGCCGCCCATCGCATAGATGTCGCTGATGGCATTGGTGGCGGCAATTCGACCGAAATCGAAGGGATCGTCGACGATCGGCATGAAAAAGTCGGTGGTCGAGACCACGCCGCGTTCATCATCGATTGCATACACCGCCGCATCATCGCGCGAGGCATTGCCAACCCAAAGTTTCGGGTCGAGGTTCTGCGCCCCACTGCCGGCCAGGATCACTTCCAGCACCTGGGGAGAAATCTTGCAACCGCATCCAGCGCCGTGGCTGTATTGAGTCAGGCGAATCGGCTCGCTCATAGGGGTACCTCATTGGGTCAATGGGCCGATTCTAGCAGAGCGAGGCATGCGCAAGGCGTTGCACAGCCTCGGGCTTTGTGGGAGCGGGCTTGCTCGCGAAAGCGGTGTGTCAGGCACATCCATGCTGGATGTGCCATCGCCTTCGCGAGCAGGCTCGCTCCCACATTGATTGCGGTTACGGCAGCAAAATCACTTTGTCACCACTGCCCTGATTCACCTCGGCATAACGCTCCAGGCCTTCGGCCAATGGCGACTCGAACAAGCCCTGGGGCAACGGCAACAGGTCTTGATCGAAGAACCGGCCGAACTGTTCGAGCATCGCCGCACACGCCTGCACCCCGTACAGCAACGAGTTGATCCCCACAACCGAGCCACCCTTGCGATACAACGCCAGGGCCGGCAACTGCACGTGACCGTCCACGGGTGCCGCGATGATCGCGATGCGGCCGAACGCGGCCAGGGCCGCTACCGAGGCCGGCAACCAGAAACCGGTAGTGTCGAAAATCACGTCGGCGCCGCCGGCATACACCGCGTTGACCAGTGTGCCCAAGTCTTCGGGTTTATCCAGTTGCAGGGTCTGGTAGCCCTGGTCCTGCAAATCCTTGACCTGCTCCGGACGCCGCGCGGCCGCCAACACCCGGGCACCGCGCACCTTGGCCAAGGCCAGCGCGGCACTGCCGACTGCCCCGCCACCGATGACCAGCAATCGGGTTTGGGCCGTCACCAGGCTGCGCTCCAGCGCATCCCACGCCGTGGTGTACGGCACGCCGAGGCTGGCGGCCTGGGCAAAGCTCAGATGCGTAGGTTTGAGCGCCACGCCGTTGGCCGGCAGCTTGACGAACTGCGCGTGGGAACCGTCGGCGAAAAAGCCCAGTTCCTTGCCCGTGCCCCAGACTTCCCGACCGATCATCGCCTGCGGGCCGGCCACGACAACACCGGCAAAATCACGACCGGGAATCCGCGGCAAGGTGGTGTAGGGAAAACGTCCCAGCACGTTCTTCACATCGCTGGGGTTGAGGCCAGCGGCCTTGATCTCGACCAGCACTTCATCGGCGCCGGGAACGGGGGTAGGCACCTCAACGTAGCGCAGGGCCGAGAGATCACCGGTTTTATCGAATTGCAGAGCTTTCATGGGCGTATCCATCGAGTCGAAAAGGGTTCAGGAGATCCAGCCAGCCACCAGCCCCCGCCCCATCGGCCAGAGCTTTTCGCCGGCGAGCATGCCGAGCAGGCCCACCAGGGCGATGGCCGGGGGTGCGGGAGAACGAAAATCCAGGGCGCCGTAGAGCAGACCGACGCCCAGACCGATGGCCAATGACACGAGGTAGTTCATCGCAGACTCCGGGGCAATTGAGGTATGCCCCAAGTCTAGGGGGCGATGCCTTTGATCATCGGTCAAGTGCTTCTGAATTTCGGCCAAAGCCTGGCTTCGACGAAATCAGTCCTGGCGTTGCGCCGCAGGAAACTGCGAAGGGGCAACGCCCAGCTCACGACGAAACATGTCGCTGAAGCTGCTCGGAGAATATCCCAGCTCCCGGGCAATCGCGCTGACCGGTACGCCCTGGATCAGCTCGGCCACCGCCGTCGCCAATTGCACCTGACGCCGCCACTCGGCGAAGCCCATGCCCAAACCGTCCTTGAACAGCCGCGCCAGGGTGCGCACGCTGGCTCCGGCGTTATCCGCATGTTGTTCGAAAGGAATGTCCAGTGAAGGCGCGGCCATGACCGCCTGACACAGGTTCATCAGCCGTCGGTCGGAATCGTCCGGCAGCGGAATTTTCAGCAGCGAACGCCTGGCCCGCTTGAGTTCCAGCAGCGCCAGGCCCACCAGCGCGTCGTAATACTCGGGCGCCCCGTCGTTACCCTGCTCCACCAGCCCGACGATCAGCTCGCGCAACAAACCGCCGACCTCGATCACCTGAACGCTGTCATCCAGGGTCGCCGCCAGGGACGGCCGCAGGTAGATATTGCGCATTTGCAGGTCCGATACGACACGGATGCCATGCGGCACACCGGGCGGCAACCACACCGCCCGTTGCGGAGGCACCACCAGCGCCTCATGCGGCGTCTCGACCCACATCACCCCGCTCATCGCATACAGCAACTGGCCCCAGACGTGCTCATGGGGCTCGATGTACAACCCGCGCGGATAGGTGCGGGCCAGCGGTTGCACAGGCACATCGGTGTCACTCAGGTCAGGTGGTGCGGCGAGGGCCATGGTCTATGTTCATTGGGTACGGGAAAGCTCCATGGTAACGAGGCGCCGAACGTGTCGCCAGCAACCGCCGGTATCCGACAATCCGAGTGAATTTTTCTGATGGCGCGCGATCCTTTTATGTACAACAGGGAGGAACCGGGGCTTTATGAACAGTGCAAAATTATTCGTCATCGAGTACACCCTCCATGGTGCTCCGAAATCATTCATCATCCGACTGGAAAAAATGGATAACGCAGAAGCCTGGCATTGGGCGAGTTGTGACGCGGGGGTGGGGCGAATCCCCCGATTCGGACGCGAGAAGGTGCAAAAGACCAGCAAGCCGATGGCTGAAAAATTCGGTGTGGAAAACGTCAAGTGGCGGCCGGCGAACTAATATCCGGTAACCATCAGGTTCGGGGGAAGGGATATGAGCGCAACACCCGTCAACAGCCCTGCGCAACTGGACTACGGTCTGGACACGCCGAGCGGCCGCATCACCAGGAGCGCCGAGTGCCGGATCGGACTGGAACAGGTCGAAAACGATCCATTCTGCTTCGCCATACGCGTCCCGACGCCACTGCCGGAAGATCTGGAGCAAGCCAAGACCCTGGTGCTGCGGGTCGAAGGGCGGCGCTTGCAAGGCACCGTCCGCCACAGCGAGCGCCTGGAAGATGACAGCCTCAGGCTGGAAGTGGAGCCGGACTAGGCTCCACTTTTGCGTATGCCGTGGTTTTCAGTGGGCACACTTGCAGTCTTTATGAGCGCACTCCTCGCCATGCTCATGGTGTTTGGCGCAGGCTTCACAGCAGTAATGCTTGCCGTGACGGGCAATCGGATGTTCACCGAGTTTGCAGGTACATTTCGCACAATCGCAGATACTTTCACGGTCAATCATGGAGCTGACTCCTCTAGCAAGGTCGTCCAGTGCTCGGATGCACAGAATAAGTGTAGTGGCTGTCGCTCCTGCCGATCACAAATCCCTGTGGGAGCGGGCTTGCTCGCGAAGGCGGTGTGTCAGACAACATTTATCTGACTGACACACCCTCTTCGCGAGCAAGTCGAATCGTCGCACCGCCGCTCTCACAGGTCTTGTCTCTGTTCCGTCAGATACGGAACTGCCCGACCAGGCTGCCCAGGCGCTGACCGAGGTCGGCCAGGCTGCGAGAGGTTTGCGCGCCGAGTTGGGTTTCGTCGGCGACGCTGTCCACCGCCACGGCAATCTGGTGCACGCTGCGATTGATCTCTTCGGCCACGGCGGTCTGCTCTTCGGCGGCACTGGCGATCTGTGCGTTCATCGAGTTGATGGTCGCGATCAGCTGAGCCATGGTGTCCAGCGAAGCCCCCGCCTCGTTGGCCTGGGCCGAGGTGCCGTCACCGGCCTCGCTGGAGCGACGCATCGCCTCTACCGCCGACTGGGTGCCGGCCTGCAAACGGTCGATCATGCCCTGGATTTCCTGGGTGCTGATTTGCGTGCGGCTGGCCAGCGCCCGCACTTCATCGGCCACCACCGCAAAGCCGCGCCCGGCCTCGCCGGCGCGGGCCGCTTCGATGGCCGCGTTGAGCGCCAGCAGGTTGGTCTGCTCGGCAATCGAGCGGATCACCCCGAGCACGCTGACAATCGACGACACGTCTTTTTGCAGGCTGTCCAGGGACACGCCGCTGCTGCGGATGTCGTCCACCAGGGCATGGATCTTCTCGATGCTGCCGGCCACAACACGCTTGGCCGCCTGCCCTTCTTCGTCGGTCTGCTGGGCTGCTACCGCGGCGTTCTGCGCGCTCTTGGCCACTTCCTGGGCCGCCGCCGACATTTCGTTGATCGCTGTGGCCACCTGATCGGTTTCGTGACGCTGGCGTTCCATGGCCTGGTCCGAACGGTTGGCCTGGTCGGACACCTGGTTCACCAGCCCGGTCAGCTGCGAGGTCATTTCGGTGATCTGCCGTACCAGACCGTGGATCTTGTCGACGAAACGGTTGAACGAACCGGCCAGTTCACCGAGCTCGTCCTGACTGGTGATGGTCAGGCGGCGGGTCAGATCGCCTTCGCCCGCCGCGATGTCGTCGAGGTTGGCTTTCATCAGATGCAGCGGACGCACAATGGTGTTGGCCAGCAGCATCCCGGCAGCAGCGATCACCAACAGCACCACGACTGCTACGCCAACGATACTCAGCACCATGCCTTGCATGCGCTCCTGGACCTTGGCTTCGACCACGGCCACTTGTGCTTCGATGCCGTCGAGGTTGACCGCGGTGCCGACCGCCATGTCCCACTTCGGCAGGTATTCGGTGTAGCCGAGCTTGGGCACCAGCACCTGGGTGTTGCCAGGCAATGGCGAGCTGTATTGCAGGTAGTGCGTACCGTCCTTGGCGACTTTCACCAGGTCGCGGTTGACGTAGACACCGTTCGGGTCGCGGTTGTCCTTGAAGCTCTGGCCTACGCCCTCGGGGCTGTTGGCCTTGAACAGGCGCACGGTGTTGGAGTCGTAGCCGAAGAAGTAACCGTCCTTGCCGTAGGTGATGCTCGACAGCAGCTTGATCACTTGGGCCCGCGCCGCCTCATCGCCGGGGGCGGCGGCGTCGTAGAGCGGTTTGATCGTGGTCATGGCCACGGCCACGTAGCTTTGCAAGGTTGCCTTGGCATTGCTGAGCAGGCGCTCGCGGGTCTGCTCGACTTCCTTGCGCGCCTGATCCTGAAGAATGAACAGCGTGGTCAGGCTGATGACCAGCGCAAACAGCAACACCGGGAGGACGGCAAGGGACAGGACTTTTGCCTTGAGGCTCATGCGCATGACGTTCACTCTTTTGATTTTTGTTGGCGTGGTTAAAAGCTTTAACGGCACGCCGGGTCAAAAGTTGAACGCAGTCAGTCGGAGCAGTGGAGCCCCCTGTGGGAGCGAGCTTGCTCGCGATAGCGGACTGTCAGCCAAATAGATGTTGACTGTTTCACCGCCATCGCGAGCAAGCTCGCTCCCACATTTTGATCCAGGGTAATCAGAAGGGAATTGGTTACAGGACCATCGCCGCCACCCAGCCAAACGCCAGCAACGGCAGGTTGTAATGCAGGAAGGTCGGGACCACGGTGTCCCATATGTGATGGTGCTGGCCGTCGATGTTCAGGCCGGAAGTCGGGCCCAGGGTCGAGTCGGAAGCCGGTGAACCGGCGTCGCCCAAGGCACCGGCCGTGCCGACGATGCACACGATCGCCAACGGGCTGAAGCCCAGTTGCACGCACAGCGGCACGAAGATCGCCGCCAGGATCGGCACGGTGGAGAACGATGAGCCGATGCCCATGGTCACCAGCAACCCCACCAGCAACATCAGCAAGGCGCCAATGCCTTTGCTGTGATCGATGTACGACGCCGACGACTCGACCAGCGTCTGCACCTCACCGGTGGCCTTCATCACTTCGGCAAACCCGGAGGCGGCGATCATGATGAAGCCGATCATCGCCATCATTTTCATGCCTTCGGTGAACAGGTCGTCGGTGTCGCGCCATTTGACAATGCCCGACACCGAGAAGATCAGGAAGCCGACCAGCGCACCGATGATCATCGAATCGAGCAACAACTGAATGATGAACGCCGCCGCGATGGCCACGCCGGCCACCATCAGGCTCAGCGGGTTGTATTGCACCGCCACTTGCTCGACCTGTTCGATCTTCGCCAGGTCGTAGACACGCTTCTTGCGGTAGCTGACAAACGCGATCAGCAGGCCCGCCACCATGCCCAGGGCCGGAATGCCCATGGCGTGCGTCACGTTGATGCCGCTGATGTCCACGCCGCTGCGGGCGACGTTGGCCAGCAGGATCTCATTGAGGAAGATGTTGCCGAAGCCCACCGGCAGGAACATGTAGGGCGTGATCAGGCCGAAGGTCATGACGCAGGCGATCAGTCGACGGTCCAGTTGCAGCTTGGTCAGCACATAAAGAAGCGGCGGCACCAGCAACGGAATAAACGCGATATGTATCGGCAAGATGTTCTGCGAGGCGATGGCCACGACCCAGAGCAGGCCAATCAGCAGCCACTTGACCTGGCCACCGCCGCTGGCGTGCTGGCGATCGACCATGGCCAGGGCCTTGTCGGCCAGCGCATGGGCCATGCCGGACTTGGCAATGGCCACGGCGAAAGCGCCGAGCAAGGCGTAGGACAACGCCACCGTCGCCCCGCCACCGAGGCCGCTGTTGAAAGCCTTGAGCGTCGCCTCGATTCCCAGGCCACCGGTCAAGCCACCGACCAGCGCACCGACGATCAGGGCGATCACCACATGCACGCGGGACAGGCTGAGGATCAGCATGATGCCGACCGCGGCAATTACTGCATTCATTTCATTACCTCGATACAAACGAAAAGACTCCGTCCGGCAGTCTGCGAAGAGCCACCAGCGGATTAAGGAATGGGTTTTATTAGAGGGCGCGCACTGTGCCGCAGCGTCACCTCCTTGTCAAAGCACCTCGACGCTGTCGACATGTAACGACATGTGATGACCTGTAGGAGCGAGCGAGCTCGCGATGCACCTGAGAGCACCGGGGGGGATCAGGTTTCCATCATCATCGTTGACGACCATCGCGAGCATGCTCGCTCCTACAGGGGGAAGTGTTTGATAGCCGATAGACGGGATAAAGAAACCAAAATCCCGGCCGTTACAGTGCAAAGTCTCAGATATTTATCGAATAAGGACGTCTCCATGTCGCTCAGACAACTTTCCATTCAATGGAAAATCACCCTGCTGGCCGGGCTGTGCCTGGCGGGCATCGTGACCCTGCTGGTGGGTCTTTCGCTGTACCGCATGGAGCACAGCTCCGAGCTGGTGAAAGCCTCGAGCATGGAGATGCTGACAGAGGCGGCCCAGGCCCGGATCGAGTCCCAGGGCGAAAACCAGGCGCTGGGGATACGCCAGCAGTTCATGGACGCCTATCAGTACGGCCACGGCTTCTCCCGGCAGGTGCTGTTCCTGCGTGACCAGGCCGAGAAGCGCTTTCTCGATGCCTTCGACCTGCGCGAAGACCTGACCCGCCAGGTCAAGTCAGCCCTGCAAGCCAACCCGGACCTGCTCGGCCTGTCCCTGGTGTTCGAACCCAATGGGCTGGACGGCAAGGACGAACTGTTCGCCGGCCAGGCCGAGCTTGGCAGCAACGACAAGGGTCGTTTCGCCCTCTACTGGTCGCAGCCGACGCCGGGCAAGGTAACGTCCATGGCGCTGCCGGAAAAGGACATGGCCGACACCAGCACCGGCCCCAGCGGCGAAGCGGCCAACGCCTGGTTCACCTGTCCGCGCACCACGCTCAAGCCGTGCGTGATCGAACCTTACTTCTATGAAATCGACGGTCAGAACGTGCTGATGACCAGCATCGTTTTCCCACTGATGGTCAACGGCAAGGTGATCGCCTCGCTGTCCGTGGACATCAACCTCAACAGCCTGCAAGCGGTCAGCCTGGGCGCGAGCAAGAAGCTCTATGACGGCCAGACCAGCGTCAGCATCATCAGCCCGGCCGGCCTGCTCGCCGGCTACAGCCCGGACGCCGGCAAACTCAGCCAGCGCCTGGAGGCCGTGGATAAGGCCAATGGCGCCGAACTGCTGCGCATGCTCGCCGCCAGCAGCAAAACCGCCAGCCTGCACAACCATCAGCAACTGAAAGTGCTGGCACCCTTCCAGCCGATTCCCGACGGTAAATCCTGGGGCGTGCTGCTCGACGTGCCGGAGAAAGTCCTGGTCGGCCCGGCCGAAGCCCTGAAAAAGCAACTCGACGACAGCAACACCGCCGGTACCCTGGTCGAGCTCGGCCTGGGGGTGCTCGCCGCGCTGCTCGGTCTGCTGCTGGTGTGGCTGATGGCCCGCAGTGTCACCCGACCGATCCTCGGCGTGGCGCACATGCTCGAAGACATCGCCAGCGGCGAAGGTGACCTGACCCGCCGCCTGGCCTACGACAAGCAGGATGAACTGGGCCAGTTGGCCGGCTGGTTCAACCGTTTCCTCGACAAGCTGCAACCGATCATTGCCGAAGTGAAGCGCTCGGTGCAGGACGCCCGCAGCACCGCTGACCAGTCGTCCGCCATTGCCGCACAGACCAGCGCCGGCATGGAGCAGCAGTACCGCCAGGTGGACCAGGTGGCGACCGCCTCCCACGAAATGAGCGCCACCGCCCAGGACGTCGCCCGCAGCGCCGCGCAGGCGGCCCACGCCGCCCGTGATGCCGATCAGGCGACCCGTCAGGGCCTGACCGTGATCGACCGCACCACCGCCAGCATCGACAACCTCGCCGCCGACATGAGCGCGGCCATGGTTCAGGTCGAAGGCCTGGCCGCCAACAGCGAGAAGATCGGTACGGTACTGGAAGTGATCCGTGCGATTGCCGAGCAGACCAACCTGCTGGCCCTCAACGCCGCGATCGAAGCGGCCCGTGCCGGTGAGGCCGGGCGCGGGTTTGCCGTGGTGGCCGATGAAGTGCGCAACCTGGCCCGGCGTACCCAGGAATCCGTGGAAGAAACCCGTCTGGTGATCGAACAACTGCAAAACGGCACCCAGGAGGTGGTGGGTTCGATGAACAACAGCCATCGTCAGGCCCAGGGCAGTGTCGAGCAGGTTGGCCAGGCCGTGACGGCGCTGCGCCAGATCGGTGACGCGGTGACCGTGATCAACGACATGAATATGCAGATCGCCAGTGCCGCCGAAGAGCAAAGCGCGGTGGCCGAGGAGATCAACAACAACGTGGCGACCATCCGCGACGTGACCGAGTCGCTGTCGGGCCAGGCCAATGAATCGGCGCGGGTCAGCCAGTCGCTCAATAGCCTGGCGAACCAGCAGCAGAACCTGATGGATCAGTTCCGCGTTTAAGCCCGGCAACATCCCCTGTGGGAGCGGGCTTGCTCGCGAAAGCGGTGTATCAGACACATAGATGTTGAATGTGCCGCCGCCTTCGCGAGCAAGCCCGCTCCCACATTTGTTTCTGCACCCACTCATCAAATGATGGCAAGTGGATATCTGCCGCAAGCCGATTATGCTTCATGGAACCTTGCAGCGCCTTCTGGCGTCAATCTGAATGCAAGCCACGTAATCCGAAGACTTCAGCCCCAGGGCCTGGGTACGGTAAGTGTTGGTGGGAACTCCGGCCTACAACAAGAGCAAGACGGAGAATACTCATGGCAGCAATCGACAATGCAACCACGGGCAGCACGCCCAACCGCGGGCTCACCCGGGAGGAGCGCAAGGTCATCTTCGCCTCGTCCCTGGGCACCGTGTTCGAATGGTACGACTTCTACCTGTACGGCTCCCTCGCGGCGATCATCGCCAAGCACTTCTTCGCCGGTGTCAACGAAACAACCTCCTTCATCTTCGCCCTGCTCGCCTTCGCCGCAGGCTTTGCCGTGCGGCCCTTCGGCGCCATCGTGTTCGGCCGGTTGGGCGACATGATCGGGCGCAAGCATACGTTTCTCATCACCATCGTGATCATGGGTATCTCCACGGCCGTGGTGGGTTTGCTGCCCGGCTATGCGACCATCGGCGTCGCCGCGCCGATCATCCTGATCAGCCTGCGCCTGTTGCAAGGCCTGGCGCTGGGCGGTGAGTACGGCGGCGCAGCGACCTACGTGGCTGAACATGCGCCCAAGGGCAAACGCGGCTTCTTCACCTCGTGGATTCAGACGACAGCCACCCTCGGCCTGTTTCTGTCACTGCTGGTGATCCTCGCCTGCCGTACCGCGCTGGGCACTGAAGCCTTCGAAGCCTGGGGCTGGCGGATTCCGTTCCTGCTGTCGATCCTGCTGCTGATTATCTCGGTGTACATCCGCTTGCAGCTCAACGAGTCGCCGGTGTTTGTGAAAATGAAGGCCGAAGGCAAGTCTTCCAAGGCGCCGCTGACTGAATCTTTCGCACGCTGGGAGAACCTGAAGATCGTGATCATGGCCCTGCTCGGCGGCACCGCCGGCCAGGCCGTGGTCTGGTACACCGGGCAATTCTATGCGCTGTTCTTCCTGTTGCAGACGCTGAAGATCGAACCGCAAACCGCGAACCTGCTGATTGCCGGCTCCCTGTTGATCGGCACGCCGTTCTTCGTCATTTTCGGCAGCCTGTCCGACCGTATCGGGCGCAAGGGCATCATCATGGCGGGCTGTATCATCGCGGCACTGACTTACTTCCCGATCTTCCACGCGCTGACCCAATACGGTAACCCCGACGTGTTCATCGCGCAGGAGAAGAATCCGGTCACGGTCGTCGCCAATCCCGCCCAGTGTTCGTTCCAGTTCGACCCGGTGGGCAAGGCCAAATTCACCAGTTCCTGTGACTTGGCCAAGACCGTGCTGGCCAAAAGGGCCATCCCCTACAAGAACGCGGACGCCGAGCCGGGCGCCGTTGCGCAGGTGCGCATTGGCGATAAAGTGATCGAGAGCTTCGAGGGCACCGGCATGCCGGCCGCCGACTTCAAGGCCAAGAACGACGCCTTTGCCGCCACCCTCGCCACCGCCCTCAAGGACGCCGGCTACCCCGAAAAGGCCGACCCGGCCAAGACCAACTACCCGATGGTGTTGCTACTGCTGACGATCCTGGTGATCTACGTGACCATGGTCTACGGGCCGATTGCCGCCTGGCTGGTGGAACTGTTCCCGGCACGCATCCGCTACACCTCGATGTCGCTTCCCTACCACATCGGCAATGGCTGGTTTGGTGGCTTCCTGCCGACGGTGGCGTTCGCCATGGTGGCGGCCACGGGGGATATCTACTACGGGCTGTGGTATCCGATTGTCATCGCGGTGATGACGGCGGTACTGGGTATTTTCTTCATGCCGGAAACCAAGGATCGGGAGATTCATCACACCTGAGTCGGGCAGTTTCCATGTGGGAGCGGGCTTGCTCGCGAAGGCGGTGTGTCAGTCGATGAAAGTATCGGCTGACACACCGCCTTCGCGAGCAAGTCGGATCGCCGCACCGCCGCTCCCACAATGGATCTCAGTGTTTAGGCAACTCGATGACAACCTTCAACCCGCCCCACTCGCTTTCCAGCAACGACAGTTTGCCGCCCCAGCTATCGACGATGTCGCGCACGATGCCCAGCCCCAAACCATGCCCATGGGTTTGCTCATCCAGCCGCGTTCCTCGGCCGAACACCTGATCGCGACGCTCTTCGGGAATGCCCGGGCCGTCATCTTCCACGTTGAGTTCAAAGCCCCCTGCAGTCTCGGCCACACTCAGGCGAACCTCGGCATCCGCCCACTTGCAGGCGTTATCCAGCAGATTGCCCAACAGTTCCAGCAGGTCTTCGCGATCCCAGGGCAATTGCAGGCCGGTGGGTGCGCGGTAGCTCAGCGCCAGGTGTTCGCCATGGATCATGTTCAGGGTGGCCAGCAACCCGGGGAGTTGCGCATCGCAATCAAACAGTGCGCCCGGCAACGCATCGCCGGACAACCGCGCACGATTGAGTTCCCGATTGAGCCGTTGCTGGACTTGCTCCAGTTGCTCCTTGAGGACCTTGCGCAATTGCGGGTGCGCGTCGAGTTGCTCGCTTGAAGCCAGGCTCAACAGCACCGCCAGCGGAGTTTTCAAGGCGTGGCCGAGGTTGCCCAGGGCATTGCGTGAGCGCTTGAGGCTGTCCTCGGTGTGGGCCAGCAAATGGTTGATCTGCGCCACCAGTGGTTCCAGTTCCACCGGCACCTGATCATCGAGTTGCGAACGCTGGCCCTGTTGAAGTTGCGCAATCTGCTCGCGGGCCTGCTCCAGCGGACGCAAGGCCCGGCGCACGGTAATCCGTTGCAGCAGCAAAATCAGCAGCAGCGCCGTCAAACCGAGGCCAAACCCGAGCTGTTGCATGCGCCGGAAGCTTTCGCGAATTGGCGTGTAGTCCTCGGCGACGCTGATGGAGATCGGCAACCCCGAACGTCGATAGTCCGTACGCAGCACCAGTAACTGTTGCCCTTCCGGACCCAGTTGCAAGTTGCCATGCAGGCCGGGGTGATCGAGCACCGGCAGTTCCTGATCCCATAAAGAACGGGAACGCCAATGGCCGTCGGCGAAATCGATGCGGAAATAATGCCCGGAGAACGGCCGTTGATAAGCCGGTGACAGGCGTCGCTCATCCAGTTGCAAGCCTTGCGGCCCGCGCACCAGTGCCGCCAGCAGGTTCTCGCTGTCATTGCGCAACCCGGCTTCGAGGTAGCGCTGCAACCCCAATTCGAACAGCCACAGGCTGGTTTGCGCCAGCACCAGGCCAACGACCACCATCACGCTGATCAGGCCCAGGCTCAAGCGGCGCTGGATCGATCTCACCGGGCTTGCCCGCCGAACAGATAACCCTGGCCGCGACGGGTTTCAATCACACTTTTGCCGAGCTTGCGGCGCAAGTGGTTGACGTGGACTTCCAGCACATTGGAATCGCGCTCGGTTTCACCGTCGTAGAGGTGTTCGGCGAGGTGGCTTTTGGAGAGGATCTGCTCGGGGTGCAGCATGAAATAACGCAACAGGCGAAACTCCGCGGCGGTCAGTTGAATGTCCGCACCGTCGCGCACAACGCACTGGCGACCTTCGTCCAGATGCAACCCGGCAGCCTTGAGCGTTGGCTGGTTGACCTGGCCATGGGAGCGGCGCAACAACGCCTGGATGCGCAAAAACAACTCTTCGGGATGGAATGGCTTGGTCAGGTAGTCGTCGGCGCCGGCCTTGAGGCCTTCGATGCGTTCGGCCCAGGAGTCTCGGGCCGTCAGGATCAGCACCGGCGTGGCCAGCCCCGCCGCGCGCCATTGCGCCAGCACCTCAAGTCCCGGCACGCCGGGCAAACCGAGGTCGAGGATGATCAGGTCGTAAGGCTCGGTGCTGCCCTGATGTACCGCATCGCGACCATCGGCCAGCCAGTCCACCGCATACCCCTGGCGATTGAGGCCGGCCAGCAGTTCGTCGGCCAGGGGCACATGGTCTTCCACCAGGAGCAAACGCATGGATCAGTCTTCCTTGTCTTTGAGTAAACGGCCGGTGGTAGCATCGATGCCCAGTTCGCGGACCACGCCCTCAGGGGTCAGCAGCTCGACTTCATAAATGTAGACGTTGTGTTTTTCTTCGAGCTCGGCTTCCAGCAGCTTCGCACCGGGGTAGTGACCCATCGCCTGCTGCAGCAGTTGCTCCAGCGGCAGGATCACGCCCTGTTGACGCAGGCTCAGGGCCTCATCCTGATCCAGGTCGCGGGCCAACACTGCCGAGCAAAACGCCAGAAGCAACAGCGCCATCCGGCTACCGGTGCATCGCTTGAATAAAAACACCTTCATTACGAATCCTGATGATCCTTGAGAACCTGCCCGCTGACAGCGTCTAATTCCACATCCCAGTCGATGCCCTGAGGATCGCGCAGCTCAACCTTGTACAGGTATTTGCCATAACGCTGTTCCAGCTCGGTTTCACTGACGGTGGAACCCGGATGCCTGGCCACCGCGTTGGCATTGAGTGTCTCGAACGACACAATGGTACCAGCGTCGCGCAATCTCAGCGCTTCATCCGGGCCAAGTTCCCGGGCGTGGGCGAGGCTTGCGGTCATGCCGAGGATCGACGCGGTGAACAGGGCGGTCAGGGTTTTCATGGGTGTCTCCGTATTTCTTCAGGTGCTGCCTGTGGGCGCCACCTTAACCGGATGAACTTAATTGAAACTGAATTGCCATCATTGGCAACACCGCAAATGCCCTGTGGGAGCGGGCTTGCTCGCGAAGAGGCCGTGTCAGTCGACATCCATGTTGACGGTCACACCGCTTTCGCGAGCAAGCCCGCTCCCACATAATCTGCCCGCTGAACAGACTTCGAGACCTTAATGACCGCCATCCACATCAAGTTCCCCTCCCTGACCCTCAAGGCCGGTCCAGGTGCCTTTGCGCGCATTCGTGACAGCGGCTTGAACGCCGCCGACGTCGGCACCTTGCCTGGCGCCGCTGGCGGTCCGAAGGCGCTGGGGATTCAGGGTCTGGACCTGGCGCTGTTCGGCGAGTGGCTGCCGGCAGCACCGCGGGAACGCTCGCTGATTGGCGCATCGGTGGGTTCCTGGCGCTTCGCCAGCGCCTGTCTGCCGGACGCCGCCGAGGGCATCCGGCGTCTCGGACAGCTCTACACCGAGCAACACTTTGCCAAGGGCGTGACCATGGCGCAGATCAGCCAGAGCTCACAGCGCATGCTCAATGACCTGCTCGACGGTCGCGATGCCTCGATCCTCGACAACAACCATTACCGCCTGAACATCATGGTGGTCAAAAGCCACGGCCTGCTGGCCGACGATCATCGCGGCCGCCTCGGGCTGGGCCTGTCATCGGTCATCGCCGACAACCTGCGCGGCCGGGCGCGGCTGGCACGACACTTCGAACGCCTGATCATCCACGACCCGCGCCTGGCGCCGCCAGTCAATGCCTTGAATGACTTCCCGTCGCGCTTCGTCGCCCTCAATGCCGGCAACTTGCGCCAGGCCCTGCTGGCCTCGGGCTCGATCCCGATGGTGATGCAAGGCGTGCGCGACCTGCCGGGCGCCGGCGCCGGGACCTTCCGCGACGGCGGTCTGCTGGATTACCACCTGGACCTGCCCTACAGCGGCAACGACATCGTGCTTTACCCGCATTTCACCGACCGGGTGATTCCCGGCTGGTTCGACAAGACCCTGCCGTGGCGCCGCGCCTGCCCGGCTCGCTTGCAGAACGTGCTGTTGCTGGCGCCGTCGAAGGAATACCTGGCGCGCCTGCCCTACGGCAAACTGCCGGACCGTAACGACTTCAAGCGTTTCATGGGCGACGCCCCGAGCCGGCAGAAATACTGGCGCACGACCATGGACGAAAGCCGCCGCCTGGGCGACGAGTTCCTCGAACTGGCCGCCAACGGTCGCCTGGGCGAGCGCTTGCTGACCCTTTAGTCAGGACAAACTGGTAAACTCGCTACCTGCCCGAATCGCTGCGGCGAACGCCACCTGAACAGAGCTGAAGATACTGTGGAAATTTTCAAAGAGTTTACCTTCGAATCCGCCCACCGCCTGCCCCACGTACCGGACGGCCACAAGTGCGGGCGCCTGCACGGTCACTCGTTCAAAGTGGCAATCCACCTGAGCGGCGACCTCGACCCGCACACCGGCTGGATCCGCGACTTCTCGGAAATCAAGGAGATCTTCAAGCCGTTGTACGAGCGTCTGGACCACAACTACCTGAACGACATTCCTGGCCTGGAAAACCCGACCAGTGAAGTGTTGGCCAAGTTTATCTGGCAGGAATTGAAACCTCTGCTGCCGGAGCTCAGCGCGATCCGGATCCACGAGACCTGCACCAGCGGTTGCATCTATCGCGGCGAATAAGCCGGCAGACAAATGCAGAACCCTGTGGGAGCGAGCTTGCTCGCGATGACGGCGCCACATTCAACATCGATGTGACTGACACAACGCCATCGCGAGCAAGCTCGCTCCCACAATGGAACAGCGTTTTGTCAGAGAAAAAGAAAACAGCCTTCATCGGCTGTTTTTTTATGCCTATGCTTTTTGCCTCGCACCCGCCAAGAGGACACACCTATGACTGACTGGCCACTGCCCCAGACCTATCGCTTCAAAGGGCACTCCGTGCGCTACGCCGTGCGCGGCGACGGCCCGCCGCTGGTGTTCGTGCATGGCACGCCCTTCTCCTCCTATGTCTGGCACCGGATTGCCCCGCACTTCATCACCACGCACCGGGTGCACTATTTCGATTTGCTGGGCTACGGGCAATCCGAGAAAGTTGATGGCGACGTGTCCCTGGGTGTGCAGAACGAATTGCTGACGCAGTTGCTGGACCATTGGGGCCTGGATCGCCCCGACGTGGTGGCCCATGACTTTGGCGGTGCCACGGCCCTGCGCGCGCACCTGCTCAACGGCAAGGATTACCGCAGCCTGACACTGATCGACCCGGTGGCGCTCACGCCCTGGGGTTCGCCGTTCGTGCAGCATGTGCGCCAGCATGAAGCCGCCTTCAGCGGACTGCCCGATTACATCCAGCAAGCGATTGTGCCGGCTTACATCCGCGGGGCGATCAAGCGGAAAATCCCGGACCACGAACTCGCCCCCTATGTTCAGCCGTGGCTGGGAGAGCTGGGGCAGGCGGCGTTCTACCGGCAGATCGCGCAGATGAACGAGCGCTATACCTGCGAGGCCGAGGGCCTGTACTCGACGATTCGCTGCCCGGTGCAGATTCTCTGGGGTGAAGATGACCAGTGGATTCCCATCGAACGCGGGCGGGCCTTGCAGCAGATGATTCCCGGATCGCGGTTTTATCCGATTCCCAACGCCGGTCATCTGGTTCAGGAAGACGCGCCCGAAGCGGTAGTCGCGGCGCTGCTGCGGTTTTTGCCCCTGCAGTAATCCTCCAGAACAAGCCCGCTCCCACATTTGAACGGTGGTGATCAATGTCACTGGCGGGAATCGCCGCTGGCGAGCTAACGTAAGAGTATTGCCTAAACGTTTCGCCAAAAGGATCTGCCCGATGCACATCATCAATGCCCGTCTGCGCAACCAGGAAGGCCTGCATGAGTTGAACCTGGAAAACGGCCTGATCAGCAGCATCGGCCGCCAGATCGAAGCCCCGACCCTGGGCCCTGACGATCTGGATGCCGGCGGCAACCTGGTGGTGCCGCCTTTTGTCGAGCCGCACATCCACCTCGACGCAACCCTGACCGCCGGCGAGCCGCGCTGGAACATGAGCGGCACGCTGTTCGAAGGCATCGAGTGCTGGGGCGAACGCAAGGCGACCATCACCCAGGAAGACACCAAGGCCCGGGCAAAGAAAACCATCCAGACCCTCGCCGCCCACGGCATCCAGCATGTGCGCACCCACGTCGACGTCACCGACCCGCAACTGACCGCGCTCAAGGCGATGCTCGAAGTACGCGAGGAAAGCCGGCACCTGGTCGACCTGCAAATCGTCGCATTCCCTCAGGAAGGCATCGAGTCCTACCGCAATGGCCGCGAATTGATGGAAGAAGCGATCCGCATGGGCGCCGACGTGGTAGGTGGCATTCCGCATTTCGAATACACCCGCGATCAGGGCGTCAGCTCGGTGAAGTTTCTCATGGACCTGGCCGAACGCAGCGGTTGCCTGGTAGATGTGCATTGCGACGAAACCGACGACCCGCATTCACGCTTTCTCGAAGTGCTCGCCGAAGAGGCCCGCAGCCGCGACATGGGTTCGCGGGTCACGGCCAGCCACACCACGGCCATGGGCTCCTACGACAACGCCTACTGCGCCAAACTGTTTCGCTTGCTCGGGCATTCGGGGATCAGCTTTGTCTCCTGCCCCACCGAAAGCATCCACCTGCAAGGTCGCTTCGACAGTTTCCCGAAACGCCGGGGCGTGACCCGGGTCAACGAGTTGCTGGAAGCAGGCATGAACGTGTGCTTCGGCCAGGACTCCATCGTCGATCCGTGGTATCCGCTGGGCAACGGCAACATTCTGCGGGTACTCGAAGCCGGCCTGCACATCTGCCACATGCTCGGTTATCGCAACCTGCAAAGTGCGCTGGACCTGGTGACGGACAATAGCGCCCGAGCCATGAGCCTCGGCGATCGCTATGGCCTGGAGCGCGGGCGGCCGGCGAACCTGCTGATTCTGTCGGCGGAGAGTGATTACGAGATGATCCGCAGCCAGGGGTTGCCGCTGTATTCGGTGCGCGATGGCAAGGTCTTGATGAAGCGGACGATGCCGGTGGTGGAGTTCAGTGGGCTGAACTGAGTTTGGTGTTGTCTGGTCTGGCCTCTTCGCGAGCAAGCCCGCTCCCACACTGGATCTTTGTCGTACACAGATTTTGTGTTCACTGAAGATCAACTGTGGGAGCGGGCTTGCTCGCGAAAGCTATTGTGAAGTCAATCAATTAACCGAGCCGTACCAAACAGACTGACCCGACTCAACTCCCCCAACTCTTCCGCCAGCAAGATCGGCGCCGTGCCACCCGGCATCGTCACCTTCACCTCCCCGGCGCTGACCCAACCTGCCCGCCAGGCCGCACAGGCCACCGCGCTGGCGCTGGTCCCCGACGACGCCGTCGGCCCCTCGCCCCGCTCGAATACCCGCGCGACGATGTGTCCTTCGGACACGCGCATTGCCCATTGCAGGTTGACTCCCGCCGGACAAGGCTTGCCTGCGCCGACCGGCATGGCGTAGGCGATTCGCGTCAGCCCCTCACCCAGCGCCGGCTCGCGCATCTGCTCGTTGCTCGGCAGGTCCTCGGCACTTTCCACCAGCGTCACACAATGGGGATTGCCGACCCGCGCGAACTGGCTGTGCGACCATGCACTATTGAGTGCCGACAATTGTTCAACGTGGCTGAGTTCGCGACCATTGAATATCGCCGCTTCAACCCCGTGAGCACTGACCGCCGACGGCCCGAATCCCGGCTGGCCCAGATCGAGCCAAAAACCCTTCACGCCCCCGACCTCTGCGGCTTTCACTGAAGTCTGCCCCGGCGAAGGCGAATCAGCCTTGTCGTGGTGAACCCTGAGCAGACAGGCTTCGTTCTGCGGCAACAGCCCTTGATCACTGAGGGCCTGGGAAAAAATCGTCAGCCCGTTGCCACTGCGCTCGGCCAGGGTACCGTCGGTGTTGACGATCAACAGATCAAAGGGAGGCGACGACTGAAACGGTCCGACCAGCAAACCGTCGCTGCGATGATCCTTGCTGCCGGACGGTTGAGTGCCTGGAGCCCAGCTGCAGCAAGCCTCGATCGCGGCTAGCGCCCAGGCTTCAAGGGTTTGCGCTGCCTGGCTGGCCTGGTCGGGCAGGTCGGGCAGGTCGATGCCCTGACGGCGCAGTTCTTCGGGCGTTACCACGATGTAAATGTTGCCCCGTGCATCGTACCTCTGCGCCATGGCGCCCTCCGTGTGTCATTGGAATGGCTCAACATATCGCGAAAAACACCAGCGCTGTGCAACCATATCGCCCTGTTTGACCGTAAAACTTTCCGGGCACTGATCGAACCCTCACAGGCCGATCACTGTCCGTTGAGGACGCGACGCTTTTTGCCAAGGATTGTTATGACCAGCCTCAACAGCCAAACCACCTTCGTTCCCGGGCGCCTGGAACAGATGTCCACGCGCATCGCCTTTTTCATCGCCGGGGTCGGCATCGCCGCGTGGGCACCGCTGGTGCCCTATGCCAAGGCCCGGGCCGGACTGGATGAAGGCACCCTGGGATTGTTGCTGCTGTGCCTGGGGGTAGGTTCGATCCTGGCGATGCCGCTGGCCGGGATCCTGTCCACACGTTTCGGCTGCCGGCGGGTGACGGCCGGCGGGACCCTGCTGATCTGTGCCGCCCTGCCGCTGCTGGCGACGGTGTCGTCGATTCCGGCGCTGATCGCCGCATTGTTCATGTTCGGCGCGGGGCTCGGCACCGTGGATTCGACGGTCAACCTGCAAGCGGTGATCGTCGAGCGCGCCAGCGGCAAAAACATGATGTCGGGGTTCCATGGCCTGTTCAGCCTGGGCGGGATTGTCGGCGCGGCAGGCGTCAGCGGATTGCTTGGCCTGGGGATCTCCCCTCTGGGGGCCACGCTGGTGGTGATCGTGTTGCTGCTGATCGCGCTGGCCAAGGCCGTGCCGCATCTGTTGCCCTACGGCAGCGAGAGTTCGGGGCCGGCGTTTGCCGTACCCCATGGCATCGTCCTGTTCATTGGCGGCATGTGCTTCATCGTGTTCCTCGCCGAAGGCGCTGCGCTGGACTGGAGCGCGGTGTTCCTGACACAGGAACGCGGCATCGACACCGCGTATGCGGGGCTCGGTTATGCGGCGTTTGCCTTGACCATGACGGCCGGGCGTTTGACCGGTGACAAAATCGTACGACGGTTGGGCGCGACGCGGGTGATTGTGTCCGGCGGGCTGACCGCCGCCGCAGGTTTGTTTCTGGCGACGTTCGCACCGAGCTGGGAGGCGGCGCTGGTGGGTTATGCGTTGCTGGGTGCCGGTTGCTCGAACATTGTGCCGGTGCTGTACACCGCAGTCGGCAAGCAGACGGTCATGCCCGAAAGCATCGCCGTGCCGGCCATTACCACCCTGGGTTATGCGGGCATCCTGGCAGGCCCCGCCGTCATCGGCTTCGTCGCCCATGGCAGCAGCTTGAGTTTCGCCTTTGCCCTGATGGCGGTGTTGCTGGTGGCGGTTGCCATTGGCGGGAGAGTGTTGAAGGTCTGAAAAGCATCGCGAGCAAGCTCGCTCCCACAGGGATCACACGGAACCTGTGGGAGCGAGCTTGCTCGCGATGAATTCACCTCGGTCTATCAGAACCCGACACTGGCCTGCACAAAGAACGTGCGCGGCGCACCGACGTACATACCCGAGTTGTTGTCGCTGGAACGGGTGAAGTACTGCTTGTCGAAGATGTTCTTCACCCCCGCCCCCAGTTTCAGGTTCGACACCTGCGGACCGAAGTCATAGCCGGCACGTGCGTTCCAGAGCACGTAACCCGGGATATCACCGAACTGGCCATCAGCGGTGCCTTCAGTGATGTAGTCGCCGTTGAAGCTGCCATCGGCGTTCACGCCGGTGCCCGGCGAACGCTGCTTGGACTGGGCGAACGCATCGAGGTTGTAAGTCCAGCGGTTGATGTCGTAACGCAGGCCGGCGGTGGCCACCTGGCGGGAGTAGAACGGCAGGTCACGGCCCTTGAAGCCCGGGATCTCACCTTCGTTGGTGGCGCGGGTGTAGGTGAAGCCGGCGTTGGCGGTCAGGCCGTCCAGCATCGGGTTCAGCGCGGCCATGTCGTAGTGCACCGAGGCTTCGATACCCTGGTGCTTGGTCGCGCCGAGGTTGGTCCAGCCCACGTCATTGCTGATGTATTGCAGTTCGTCGTCGAAGTCGATGTAGAACAGCGTCACTTCGCCGCCCCACACGTCATCGTTGTAGCGCGTACCGATTTCGTAGGTCTTGGCCTTTTCCGGCTCCAGGCCGTTGGCGGGCTCGTCACCGATACCGCCCTGACCCAGCTGGAAGTACTGCAGCGCGCCGAACGAGGTTTCGTAGTTGGCGAACAGTTTCCAGGCATCGGACATGTGATACATCACGCTCAGGGCCGGCAGCGGCTCGTTGCTTTCGATGCTGCGGTTTTTCTCCGGCACCCGTTTACCGGCGTTATCAAGCACCGGGCGATCGTGCCAGTCGGTGCTGATGTGCTCGAAGCGAATACCTGGCGTGACGGTCCAGTTGCCAACGTCAATCTTGTTGTCGACGTAGACCGAATTGGCCTCGGTTCCACCGGTACGGTCCTGATAGACATGGCCGTCCGCCCCCGGACGCACGACCGGCTCATTGTTGACCAGCGCCACACGGCTGGCCTCTTCGTGCATGGCCTCTTTCAGGTAGCGATAACCGACGCTGACTTCCTGGGTGGTCGGGCCGACATCAAACACATGGGACACCCGTGGTTCGATACCGAAGGTGTAGTAGGTGCGCGGGTAGGAGTTGAGTGTCTTGAGGTCACGGGAGGCAATGTTGCTGCCACGGAAACTGTCGGTGTAGTAGGTCAGCACTTCGGCCTGGGTGCGATCGTCGATCTGCCGCACCCACTTGAACGACACATCCTTGCGGCGACCGCTGAAGTTGTCGTGGTCGCGCACGGACTGGAACGGGTCGGCGTCGTACTGCGCCTGGGTCAGGCCGCCGGGCATGTCGGCCTTGGCATCGTAGTAGTGAAAGTTGAGGCTGAAATCGTCGACATCGGTCGGCGCCCAATGGGTCTTGAGGATCACGTCGTCGATGTCGTTGCCGTTGTTGCTTTCGCGGTAACCGTTGCCGTTCACGCCGGAATACAACAGCGCCACGCCCATGCCGTTGTCGGCGGTGCCGCCCATGAATGCCGTGTCGATGTGCTTCCAGCCACCGTGCTGCGAGGTTTCCAGGGTCGTGCCGATTTCCGCGGAGGCCTGTTCCGGGATCGCGCGGGTCACGAAGTTGATCACGCCGCCCACGTTTTGTGGTCCGTAGCGTACGGAACCGGCACCGCGCACCACGTCGATGCTGTCGAGGTTGCCCGAGGAAATCGGCGCCATGGACAGTTGCGGCTGACCGTAAGGAGCGAACGCCGCCGGGATGCCATCGATCAGCACGGTGGAGCGCGGCGACAGGCGCGAAGTCAGGCCGCGCACGCCGACGTTGAGGGAAATGTCGCTGCCACCGGTACCGTTGGCGTCCTGCACCTGCACGCCCGGGACACGTTTGAGTACGTCGCCGACGTTCATCGCGCCCTGCTCGACCATGGCTTCGCGGCGGATCACGGTTCGTGCCCCGGGGTGGTTCTGCACCACGGCGGCATCGGCGTCGCCGAGCCAGTTACCGACGACCTTGATGTCAGTCACGCCCAGTTCCAGTGGTCCGCTGGCCGCCGATGCTGGTGCCGGCATCAGCGTCACCGAACCTTCATCGATCTGGTATTGCAGGCCGCTGCCTTGCAGCAACTGGCGCAGCGCGTCTTCCGGGGAAAGGTTGCCATCCACCGCCGGAGCCTGCTTGCCGGCGACCAGTTCAGGGCTGAAGAACACCTGAAGCGAGGTTTGCTGGCCCAACTGACTCAGGGCCTGTCCCAAGGGTTGCGCCGGGATGCGGATGGCATCGGCGGCAAAGGCCTGGGGCAGCGCAACGTTGACCGCCAGCGCGAGGGCCAGCGGTAACCAGGGGAGTTTGTTGTTTTTAGCGGTGGAGTTTTTCACGTCGAACGTAATCCTGTGGATCGCAAGAGTGTGCGTTTGTTAATGCAAACCAGTTGCAGTTGAACAGGAAGACGATGAACTCGAAAAAAACCTGAATTTTATTTTGAAATTATTTCCTGACTGCCATCGCCAAGAGTGCGCACGGCCACGGGGAGGATGCTCGGCAAGGCCTTGAGCAGCGCATCGGTGTTGTCGGATTTGAACACGCTGGTCAGGCGCAGATCGCCCACCGCGGCACTGGCGACCTTGAGTGGCTTCTCGCGATAGCGCGAGACCTGCTCGGCGACATCGGCCAGGCTGGCATTGTTGAACACCAGTTTGCCGTTGCGCCAGGCGGTCATTTCCGCCGGGTTGACGGCATAGGCGGCGGCAACTTTGCCCTGGACATCGACGTGGGTGCCAAGGCCTGCCGTCAGATTGATGAAATCGTTATCGGCGGCGTCGCGACCTTGAACCTTGACGCTGCCCCGCTCCACCACCACCCGGGTTTCGCTGGCGCCATGACGTACGTCGAATCGGGTGCCGGTGACCGTGACCTTGCCGCTGCCCGCCGCGACCACGAAAGGCCGGCCAGTGTCATGCTCGACGCTGAACATCGCTTCGCCTTCGGTCAGCTCGACGTTGCGGCGATCCTTTTCAAAGCGCACCTGAATCCTGCTGCGGCTGTCCAGATCGACCACCGAGCCATCGGGCAACGCCACTTGGCGGCGCTCATTCAGGGCCGTTGAAAACTCGGCGGTATAAGGCGCTGGATGATTCAGGCCGCTGACCAAACCCAGGCCGAGCGCTACCGCCAACACGCTGGCAGCTACCGCGTAACGCAGCACGGGACGACGTTTTTTCAGGGTTGGCGGGGTTTCACACAGGGCCCGCAAGCGCGCCGTCGGCACCAGGTCGGCGGCGCTCCACAAGCCCTGGAGTACTTCGAATTCGCTTCGGTGCTGGGGGTGCTGCTCCAGCCAGTGTTGAAACTGACGCCGCATTTCGACATCGGCAACAGGCTCCTGCAAACGCACAAACCACTGCGCCGCGTCATCGCGAACCGCTGTTTGCCCGCACGCACAATCACGAGTATCCATCATGGAAGTTCCTGTTTGGCTGGGGAGGAGAAGGCGCGGCCGGTCATGACTGCAATCCGTCCAGGCGATCGCGCAGATGCCGAAGCGTGCGGATCATATACTTTTCCACCATGTTCTTGGACAGCCCCAGGCGTTCGGCGATTTCGGCCTGGGTCAGGCCCTCGATTTTCTGCCAGACAAACACCTTGCGGCAGTTGACCGGCAGCTCGGTGAGCGCCCGTTCGATGGAATCAGCCAGCTGGATCGCGTGCATGAAATGCTCCGGGTCGCCGGTCGGCGACTCACTGAGATCGATCGCCTCTGACTCCATGGCGCCCCGCCGGTCCTCACGCCGATAACCATCCACGGCAATGTTGCGCGCGGTCTGGTGCAAATACGCCCGGGGCTGCTGCACCACCGCCGAATCGGACTCAAGCACCCGCACGAAGGTATCGTGGGCCAGGTCCTCGGCCTGCTGACGATTCCTCAGGCGACGGGTCCAGGTGCCAACCAACTCTTCGTAATGCTCGAAAAAGCCGTGTCTGCGGGGCAGCTTGAGGGTCATTGCGGTGTGCTGTGGAGACGGGGCGTGAATAGTAATGCTTCCTATTAACTTGAAGCAATGGTTTGCGTCCGCCACACAGGGCACTTTATCCCCTTGCCATTGTGCATTTCGTCAGGAAAGCTCAATTGCGGCACGGAACCAAAGAAATCTGGCAGGCATTCAAATGCAGCCATTGACTGGTTGTAACAAAGTGCAGAAATGCCCGTACCCGGCTTTCACCCAGGAATTCACACATGTTCAGCCCCAAAGCATCGCCCAAGAGAACACCGCTGGCCCGCCTCGTCCTGGCCATCACCCTGAGCACCCTCGGCCTGCCGTTCTGGGCGGGTAATGCCCAGGCCCACGGCGGTCACGCCGAAATGGTGCCGCTGCAAGCGGGTCTTGAGGAATTTGGCGCCACGGTGAAATGGGACGACTACGCCAACCTGTTCACCATTGCCAAAGATGGGGTCTACCTCAAGGTAAAGCCCGACAGCAAAGTGGCGATGCTCAACGGCAAGCGTATCGAGCTGACGGTGCCGGTGGTGTTCAAGGACCATACGGCGTTCATGTCCAAGGACTTTATCAACCAGGTGTTCCAGTCCGGGCTGGACAAGACCTTCGTCGTCGAGACCCGCCCTAACCCGCTCAACCCCCTGAGCGCAGCCGAAATCACCACGGCCGTGGACATCGTCAAAAAATCGGAAAGCTACAAACCTGGCTTCCGATTCACCGAAGTCTCGGTCAAGGAGCCGCCGAAGGATCAGGTGTGGAACTTCGCTCTGACCGGGCAGAACGTCGCCCAGCCGCGCCAGGCGAGTATCGTGGTGCTCGACGGCAAGCACGTGATCGAAGCCCTGGTCGACCTCGACACGAAAGAGCTCAAGTCCTGGAAGCCGATCGAAGGCGCCCACGGCATGGTGCTGCTGGACGATTTCGCAACGGTGCAGACCGCTGTCGAAACCAGCCCGGAATACGCCCAGGCCCTGGCCAAGCGCGGCATCAACGATGTGAAAAAGGTCGTGGCCACGCCGCTGACTGTCGGTTTCTTCGACGGCAAGGACGGCCTGGCGCAGGACAAGCGCCTGCTGAAAATCGTGAGCTACCTCAACACCGGTGACGGCAACTACTGGGCGCACCCGATTGAAGGCCTGGTGGCGATTGTCGACCTGGAACAGAAGAAGCTGATCAAGATCGAAGACGACGCGCTCATTCCGGTGCCGATGAATCCGACGCCGTATGACGGTCGCGGACGCCAGGGCGTCGCAGTCAAACCGCTGGAAATCATCGAGCCCGAGGGCAAGAACTACACCATCAGCGGCAACAGCATTCACTGGCAGAACTGGGACTTCCATGTTCGCCTCGATTCGCGGGTCGGGCCGATCCTGTCCACCGTCACCTACGACGACAAGGGCAAGAAACGCAAGATCATGTACGAAGGCTCGCTGGGCGGCATGATCGTGCCTTACGGCGACCCGGACGTCGGCTGGTACTTCAAGGCCTACCTCGACTCCGGCGATTACGGCATGGGCACCCTGACCTCGCCGATTGCCCGTGGCAAAGACGCCCCGCAAAACGCCGTGCTGCTGGACGCCACCATCGCCGACTACACCGGCGCACCGACCGCAATCCCGCGCGCCATGGCGGTGTTCGAACGCTACGCCGGCCCCGAATACAAACACCAGGAAATGGGCCAGCCCAACCTCAGCACCGAGCGCCGTGAGCTGGTGGTGCGCTGGATCAGCACCGTGGGCAACTACGACTACATCTTCGACTGGGTCTTCCAGCAGAACGGCACCATCGGCATCGACGCCGGCGCCACCGGTATCGAAGCGGTCAAGGGCGTGAAATCGAAAACCATGCACGAAGACACCGCCAGGGAAGACACCCGCTACGGCACCCTGCTGGACCACAACATCGTCGGCACCACACACCAGCACATCTACAACTTCCGTCTCGATATGGACGTAGACGGCGAGCAAAATTCGCTGGTGGAAGTGAACCCGGTGGTGCTGCCCAACGACCGTGGCGGGCCGCGCACCAGCACCATGCAGACCGAGACCAAAGTGGTCGGCACCGAACAGCAAGCGGCGCAGAAGTTCGACCCGTCGACCGTGCGCCTGCTGACCAACTTCAGCAAGGAGAACAAGGTCGGCAACCCGGTTTCCTATCAACTGATCCCTTATGCCGGCGGCACGCACCCGGTGGCCAAGGGAGCCAACTTCGGCAAGGACGAATGGCTCTACCACCGCCTGAGTTTCATGGACAAGCAGTTGTGGGTGACGCAATACAACCCGGAGGAAAAGTACCCGGAAGGCAAATACCCGAACCGCTCGGACAAGGACTCGGGCCTGGGGCAGTTCACCCAGGACAACCATTCCATCGAGAACACCGACGACGTGGTCTGGCTGACCACCGGCACCACCCACATCGCCCGCGCCGAAGAGTGGCCGATCATGCCGACCGAGTGGGTACATGTGCTGTTGAAGCCGTGGAATTTCTTTGATGAAACGCCAACGTTGAACCTCAACTCACCGAAATAAGGCACACGCAAAAACCTGTAGGAGCGAGCCCGCTCGCGATGGACGTCAACGATGACGCGGGCTGTCTGAATACCCGCGTTGTCCTGACGTTTTTCGCGAGCAAGCTCGCTCCTACAGGTACAGGCAAAATCTCACGCATGCCGCTTGCGATACTCCCCCGGCGCAATGCCGAAGCGCGACTTGAACGCTGTCGAGAAGTAACTCGAATCGGAAAACCCCCACGAATACCCCAGCACCGACAACTTCTCCTCCTTGCCCGATTGGCGCAGGGATTCAGCGCACAGGTCCAGGCGGCGGTTCTTGATGTAGCGCGCGACCACCAGGCCTTTCTTGGCAAACATCCGGTACAGGCCTCGGGTCGATATGCCGACTTCCCGCGCCAGCCATTCCGGGCACAGGTCTTCGGAGCGAATGTTTTCGTCGATGCAGGTGAGCGTCTTGCGAAAGATCCGCTCATGGGCATCGGTGCAATCGTCGGCCTGGCTGATCGCCGGGCGCAGCAGACTGACAATCGCCTCCAGGGTCGCTTCGCTTTCCTGTCGGGTCAGGTGCTGCTGGCGGGTGGCATCGAGGATCAACCGGTGCGAGAGCATCGCGATGGGCGAGGTTGCGGCAATCCGGTGGCCGCACTTGACCTGATTGAAACGCAGGGTTTGCTCGACCAGTTGATAGGGCAGGATCAGCGACAACTGCCGAGAGTTTTCGCCATAAGTGAAGTCGCTGGGCCGCGAAGCATCGATTAGCGTGATGTCGCCGGGGGACAGCAAGACCTTGTCGTCGCCTTGGGCCATGCCCGCCGTGCCGTCGAGTTGGAACACCGCAAAATACTTGCCGCCCTCGCCCGCCGCGACTTCCTGGGGCGTACGGTACAAACGCGCCTGGCACACGTCGACGAAACTGAGTTTGAGCGCATCGCTCTGGTATTCGCGGATACGTCCGGCAAATTCGTTGCCCAGGGGTTGTGCGTTGAAGGCGCCACAGATCTGGTTGATCTGATGGATCCACTGGTCGAACCCATCATGGCGCTGTGCTGTTGTAGAAATCATGTCAGGCCTCACGCAGGCTTATTTTTATTGTCTACGTCAATCCACACGACATCGGATGCTTCGAGTCTCCTGAACCGCACCACTCCCTGAACAATGACGTGCTATTTCAGTCCGCCAAAACGCCGATAGAAGCTTTCACCCACATCCGGCAACGGGCCGTCGGCCGTTTCCAGTGCGGCGTTCAGCCATTCTTCGGCCTTGGCGTAAATCAAACGGTAAATGTTGCGGCACAACTGGCGGGCGGCGCGGCCTTCCCAATCGCCGGGCAGCAACTCGTCCGGCAGTTGCGGGTCGCGCAGCAGCAGCTTGCGGTACTCGTGAATCAGCAGCACCCGCGCCAGGAAGCAGTCGGCCGGTTGCAGGTTTTCCTGCTCGCGCAGGGCTTGCCACAGCGGCCGGAACAGCTGGATGAACTCGCTGTAGTGCGCGGCCAGCTCCTCGATGTTCCAGCTCTCGCGCACCTGCAGACGCAGGGCCTTGGAGGCCAGTACGTCCTGGGCGGTGGTTTCGAAGACAATGGTGTCTTCCTGGACGCCGAGGTCGAGCAGGGTCGCGTTGACGTCGGAACGGTCGCTGCGCGGACAGGCCAACACTACCGGCGAAATCGCGCCGAAACCCTGCCACTCCAGTTCTTCACGCACCTGTTTGCGTTTGTCCTGGGTCAGCTGCGAGAGCATCACCAGGCACCAGGAACCATCCCAGGCCGGCATCGTGGTGCTGTAGACCCGCTTGAAGGCCTTGTCGAAACGCCGGCGACCGGTGCCGGTCAGGCTGTAGTAACTGCGGCGACCGACCTTCTCGGCGGTCAGCCAGCCTTCTTTGGTCAGGCGAAAAATCGAGGTGCGAATCAGCCGCTCGTTGATACCGATGGGCTCGAGCAATTGAATCAGGCTGCCCAGCCAGACGGTGCCGCCATGGGGTTCGATGGCATCCCCGTACAACGTGATGATCAAGGAACTGGCGCGGATCGGCGTCTGCTCCTGGAAGCGGGTAATCAGATGGTTCAAGGGAGTCAGGGACGACATGGGCGTTCCGTGTAAAAAAAGAAAAGGAATATACCGAAAGCTGTGGGGTTAATCCCAATCCCTTGTGGGAGCGGGCTTGCTCGCGAAGGCGGCGTGTCAGTCGACATCAATGCTAAATGACACACCGCTTTCGCGAGCAAGCCCGCTCCCACAATGGACCGTGTTCACAGGCTGGCGCCCTTGGGCCGCAACCCCCTGTCGCTGATGCGCGGGCGATCAGCTTCCGGCTCGGCCAGCGGCTCGCAGACCTGCATCTGTTCCAGGCAACGCTTGGCCAATTCCTGATACTCACGTGTTCCCGCCTGCTTCCACGCCACTTCCTGATCGCTGAGGCTGCGCTTGACGCTGGCCGGTGCGCCCATGACCAGCGACTGCTCCGGGCATTCGAAGCCGGCCTTGACGAATGCCGCCGCCGAAACGAATGAACGCGGACCGATCCGGGCGTTGTCCATCACCACCGCATTCATGCCCACCAGCGCATCGGCGCCAATCCGGCAACCGTGCAGCACCGCACCGTGGCCGATGTGGCCATTGCGCTCGACCACGGTGTCGCTGTCGGGGAAACCGTGCATCACGCAGGTGTCCTGCAGGTTGGCGCCCTCCTCCAGCACGATCCGCCCGAAATCCCCGCGCAGGCTGGCCAGCGGGCCGACATAGCAATGGGGGCCGATGATCACGTCACCGATCAATACGGCGGACGGATGCACATAAGCGCTCGGATCAACCACCGGAGTCAGGCCATCAAGGCTGTAGCAGGTCATGGAAGCTTCCTTCACAAAGCGATGCAAATAATGACTCATTTTGTATCACATCACTTTTAACAGCACAAAGACTAAAAACCGTATCACTTGAAATACACCTTTCCGACGAATGCCAGCACGCCTCTAAAATCACCATAAAACCCAATGTTTTCTAGGCATAACCCGCTATCAGCACCCCTTCAGCGGGAAGATGAAAAATCTAAATGCACACCAATAAGACACATTAAATCAATTTTCGTATTGCATTTACGTATCACGTTATAGCTATACTTGGGCAAAACCGGCCCCTGCGGCCGATCCAATAACGAGCCGGCACCCCGCCGAGCGTGCACCGTGAGAGCATCCGCCATGCCTCTGACCCTTGCCGTCGAATTGATCGAGCCTGGCGTCCGCCTGATTACCCTGCAGCGCCCGCAAGCCCTGAACGCCCTGACCACCGAGTTGCTGGGCGAACTGGCCGCTGAACTGAACATCGCGCAAGCCGACCCCGACACCCGTGCCGTGGTGCTCACCGGCAGCCGCAAAGCCTTCGCCGCCGGTGCCGACATCAAGGAAATGGCCGAGCGCAATCTGGTCGGCATCCTCGACGACCCGCGCCAGGCCTCGTGGCAAGCCATCACCCGCTTCAGCAAACCGCTGATCGCCGCGGTCAACGGCTTTGCCCTCGGCGGCGGCTGCGAACTGGCGATGCACGCCGACATCATTATTGCCGGCGAAGACGCCCGCTTCGGCCAGCCGGAAATCAACCTCGGGATCATGCCCGGCGCCGGTGGTACCCAACGTCTGCTGCGCGCCGTCGGCAAATCCATGGCCATGCAAATGGTGCTGACGGGCGAGTCGATCGACGCCCGTCAGGCCCAGCGCGTCGGTCTGGTCAGCGAAGTGACCCAGCCGGAATTTACCGTCGAGCGCGCCCTGCACATCGCTCACAGCATTGCGGCCAAGGCGCCACTGGCGGTGCGCCTGGCCAAGGAAGCGCTGCTCAAGGCCATGGACACGGACCTGGCCAGCGGCCTGCGTTTCGAGCGTCACGCCTTCACCGTGCTGGCCGGCACCCGCGACCGCGACGAGGGCATTGCGGCCTTCCAGGAAAAGCGCTCGCCGACCTTCACCGGCCAGTAATCCGCAACGAATTCGAATGACCTCCGAGAGAGCGCCAAGACCATGAACTTCGAACACATCCTGTTTTCCATCGAGGCCGGCGTCGCCCTGCTCAGCCTCAACCGGCCAGACCAGCTCAACAGCTTCAACACCCAGATGCATGGCGAAGTGAAGGAAGCACTCAAGCAAGTGCGGCAGAACCCTGACGTGCGCGTATTGCTGCTGACCGGTGAAGGTCGCGGCTTCTGCGCCGGGCAGGACCTGAGCGACCGCAATGTCGCGCCAGGCAGCGCCGTGCCGGATCTGGGCGAGTCCATCGAGAAGTTCTACAACCCGCTGATCCGCCAGTTGCGCGACCTGCCGCTGCCGGTGATCTGCGCGGTCAACGGCGTGGCCGCCGGCGCTGGCGCCAACATTCCGCTGGCCTGCGACCTGGTGCTGGCGGCGCGTTCGGCCAGTTTCATCCAGGCGTTCTGCAAGATTGGCCTGATCCCTGATTCAGGCGGCACCTGGACCCTGCCGCGTCTTGTGGGCATGGCCCGGGCCAAGGCTTTGGCACTACTGGGCAACCGTCTAACCGCCGAACAAGCCGAGCAATGGGGCTTGATTTACCAGTGCGTGGAAGACGCCGAACTGCGCGATGAAGCCCTGAAGCTGGCCCGCCACCTCGCCACACAACCGACCTACGGTCTGGCGCTGATCAAACGCAGCCTGAACGCCAGCATGAGCAACAGTTTTGACGAACAGCTCGAGCTGGAGAAAGACCTGCAACGTCTGGCCGGGCGCAGCGAGGACTACCGCGAAGGCGTCGGCGCCTTCATGGAAAAACGCACCCCAAGTTTCAAGGGACGCTGAGCCATGACCGCATTGAACACATCTGCACGCATCGCCGTGATCGGCGCCGGGGCCATGGGTGCCGGTATCGCCCAGGTGGCGGCCCAGGCCGGCCATCCGGTCTTGCTGCTGGACAATCGTCCCGGCGCAGCCGCCCAAGCGATTGAAGGCATCGACCGACAACTGGGCAAGCGAGTCGAGAACGGCAAGCTGTCGGCCGAGTCGCGCAGCGCGACGATTGCACGCCTGCAAGCGGTAGAAGCCATCGAAACCCTGGCCGACTGCGATCTGATCATCGAAGCCATCGTCGAGAACCTTGAGGTCAAGCGCGCGCTGTTCCGCCAGCTCGAAGGCATCTGCGGCGAGCATTGCATCCTCGCCAGCAACACCTCGTCGCTGTCGATCACCAGCATCGCCGCGCAGCTTGATCATCCACAACGCTTGCTCGGCCTGCACTTTTTCAACCCGGCACCGGTGATGGCGCTGGTGGAAGTCGTCTGCGGCCTGGCCAGTGATCCGGCACTCGCCGAGTGCCTGTACGACACGGCCAAGGCCTGGGGCAAAAAACCGGTGCACACCCGCTCCACACCGGGCTTCATCGTCAACCGCGTGGCCCGGCCGTTCTATGCCGAAAGCCTGCGGATGCTGCAGGAAGGCGCGGCCGACTGCCCAACCCTGGATGCGTTGATGCGCGAGGCCGGCGGCTTTGCCATGGGCGCGTTCGAACTGACCGACTTGATCGGCCATGACGTCAACTACGCCGTGACCTGCTCGGTGTTCGACGCTTATTACCAGGACACACGCTTCCTGCCGTCGCTGATCCAGAAAGAACTGGTGGATGGCGGGCGTCTGGGACGTAAAAGCGGACAGGGTTTCTACAGCTACGCCCAAGGCGCCGAACGTCCGCAAGCAGCTGAAATCAGCAGCAGCGCGAGCGTCGAGACTTGTATCGCCGAAGGTGACCTTGGCATCGCCCAGGGTTTGCTGGCGCGCTTGAGCGAGCAAGGTGTCGAAGTCATCCGGCGCGACGGCCGCGGATTGCTGCGAGTGGGTGACGCCGTGCTGGCCCTGAGCGATGGCCGCATGGCCTGCCAGCGTGCCCGGGAAGACGGCCTGCGCAACCTGATCCTGCTGGATCTGGCGTTCGATTACGGCAACGCCAAACGCATCGCTATCAGCCATGCGGCAGGCATTGATCCGCTGGCCCTCGAACAAGGCGTTGCCCTGCTGCAGCGGGCCGGCCTCATGGTCAGCCTGCTCAGCGACAGCCCGGCCCTTGCCGTCCTGCGCACCGTGGCCATGCTCGCCAACGAAGCCGCCGACGCCCTGCTGCAAGGCGTGGCCTCGGCCGCCGACATCGATCTGGCCATGCGCGCCGGGGTCAATTATCCACAGGGGCCGCTGGCCTGGGCCGATGCCATTGGCCTTTCGCACATTCTTGAAACGCTGGAAAACCTGCAAGCCAGTTATGGCGAAGAACGCTACCGGCCGTCGCTGCTGCTGCGCCGTCGCGCCACCGAAGGGAGAACATTCCATGACTAACCATGAAGCCATGACCCTGGCCAGTGAATGCGCGCAATCGCTGCTCCAGCGCGACGCCGCCAGCCAGGCCATGGGCATGCGCCTGCTCTCGGCCGGCCCCGGTTGCGCGCGAGTGGGCATGGCGGTGCGGGCCGACATGATCCAGGGTCACGGCACCTGCCACGGCGGCTACCTGTTCGCCCTTGCCGATTCGGCATTCGCCTTTGCCTGCAACAGTTACAACGAAGCCACCGTGGCCATCGGTTGCAGCATCGACTACATCGCCCCGGCGCGCCTGGGTGACACGCTGAACGCCGACTGCATCGAGCAGAGCCGTTCGGGTCGCACCGGCAACTACGACGTGCGCATCGAAAACCAGCAGGGCCAATTGATCGCCCTGTTCCATGGCAAATCCTACAAAGTGCGCGGCCCGGTGCTGACGCAGGAGAACCCGAATGAATGACGCCCTGATCATCGACGCAGTCCGGACCCCGATTGGCCGTTACGCCGGTGTCCTGAGCAGCGTGCGCGCCGACGACCTCGGCGCGGTGCCGCTGCGCGAGCTGCTGCGCCGCCACCCGCAAGTGGACTGGAACACGGTTGACGACGTGATCTACGGCTGCGCCAACCAGGCCGGCGAAGACAACCGCAACGTCGCGCGCATGTCCGCACTGCTGGCCGGGTTGCCGGTGAGCGTGCCGGGTACCACCCTCAATCGCCTGTGCGGCTCCGGGCTCGATGCCATCGGCACCGCCGCCCGCGCCATTCGCAGTGGCGAAACCGGGCTGATGCTGGTCGGTGGCGTTGAATCCATGTCCCGCGCGCCACTGGTGATGGGCAAGGCCGAGCAGGCGTTTTCACGTGCAGCCGAGGTCTTCGACACCACCATCGGCTGGCGCTTCGTCAATCCGCTGATGAAAAAGGCCTATGGCATCGACTCCATGCCGGAAACGGCAGAGAACGTCGCCGAACAGTTCAACATCTCCCGGGCCGACCAGGACGCCTTCGCTCTGCGCAGCCAGCAACGCGCTGCCGCTGCCCAGGCCAGCGGGCGTCTGGCCAAAGAGATCGTCGCGGTGGAAATCCCCCAGCGCAAAGGCCCGGCCAAGTTGGTCGAGCACGACGAGCACCCACGCGGCGACACCACCCTTGAGCAGCTCGGCAAACTGGGTACGCCGTTCCGCGAGGGCGGCAGCATCACCGCCGGCAACGCCTCCGGGGTCAACGACGGGGCCTGCGCGCTGTTGCTGGCCAGCCCGGAAATCGCCAAACGCCACGGCCTGACCGCCCGTGGCCGGGTCGTGGCCATGGCCACGGCTGGCGTTGAACCACGGATCATGGGCATCGGCCCGGTGCCAGCCACCCGCAAGGTGCTGGAAGTGGCCAACCTGAGCCTGGCCGACATGGACGTGATCGAGCTCAACGAAGCCTTCGCCGCACAGGGCCTGGCGGTGCTGCGCGAACTGGGCCTGAGCGACACCGATCCGCGGGTCAACCCCAACGGCGGCGCCATCGCCCTGGGCCACCCGCTGGGCATGAGCGGCGCACGCCTGGTCACCACCGCCCTGCATGAGCTTGAGGAACGCAATGGCCGCTACGCCCTGTGCACCATGTGCATCGGTGTCGGCCAGGGGATCGCGCTGATCATCGAGCGTCTATCCCACTAAAGAATCGCGATTCCCAAGGAGCCGAGAGGTATCCTTGGGGCATGCACTCAAAGCCCTTGTGCAAAAGGGCTGGAACACAAAAACAATTCGAGTGAACACATGAACATGCCAATTGCCCAAGCCGTGCTGAACCCTGTGCTGGACCCGCTGGAAACCGCCAGCATCGACGAGCTGCGCCAGCATCAGCTGGAGCGCCTGCGCTGGAGCCTGAACCACGCCTACAACAACGTGCCGCTGTACCGTCAGCGCTTCGATGCGCTGGGCGTACACCCCGACGACATCAAGTCCCTGGACGACCTGGCGAAATTCCCTTTCACCACCAAGTCCGACCTGCGGGACAACTACCCCTACGGCATGTTTGCCGTACCGATGCACGACATCGTGCGCCTGCACGCATCCAGCGGCACCACCGGCAAACCGACCGTGGTCGGCTACACCCAGAATGACATCGACACCTGGGCCAACGTGGTTGCGCGTTCGATCCGCGCCGCCGGTGGCCATCGTGGCGACAAGGTGCACATTTCCTATGGCTACGGCCTGTTCACCGGCGGCCTCGGCGCGCACTACGGCGCCGAGCGCCTGGGCTGTACGGTGATCCCGATGTCCGGCGGCCAGACCGAAAAACAGGTGCAGCTGATCAAGGATTTCCAGCCGGACATCATCATGGTCACGCCGTCCTACATGCTCAACATCGCCGATGAAATCGAGCGCCAGGGCATCGACCCGCACAAACTGGCCCTGCGCCTGGGTATCTTCGGCGCCGAGCCGTGGACCGCCGAACTGCGCAGCGCCATCGAGGCACGCATGGGCATCACCGCCCTGGACATCTACGGCCTCTCGGAAATCATGGGCCCGGGCGTGGCCATGGAATGCGCCGAAACCAAGGACGGCCCGACCATCTGGGAAGACCACTTCTACCCGGAAATCATCGACCCGGTCACGGGCGAAGTACTGCCGGACGGGCAGATGGGCGAACTGGTGTTCACCTCGCTCAGCAAAGAAGCTCTGCCGATGATCCGCTACCGCACCCGCGACCTGACGCGCCTGCTGCCGGGCACCGCGCGTCCCATGCGGCGCATCGACAAGATCACCGGGCGCAGCGATGACATGCTGATCATCCGTGGCGTTAACGTGTTTCCGACGCAGATCGAGGAGCAGGTTTTAAAAGTTAAACAACTTGCCGAGTGTTATGAGATTCATCTGTATCGCAATGGAAACCTGGACAGCGTTGATGTGCATGTCGAGCTCAAGGCTGAGCACCAGCACCTGACCGATGAACAGCAGAAGGCGGTTTGTGGGGAGTTGAGCAAGCACATCAAGACGCATATCGGGATCAGTTCGCGGATCGTTTTGCAGCCGTTCCATTCGATCAAGCGATCCGAGGGCAAGGCTTGCCACGTGGTGGATAAACGTCCTAAAGCATGACTGCTGCACCCTTTATGGCCCCGCTTTTTGCGGGGCTTTTTTTTGGTTTTTTTCATATCCATCGCTGCGGCAACGACCCTGTAGGAGCGAGCTTGCTCGCGATGGACGTCAACGATAACGCGTGCTGCCTGGACGCCCACGTTGCCTGGACGTTCTTCGCGAGCAGGCTCGCTCCTACAGCTGGACTACGGGCATCTGAAAGAAAATGGCCGGCTGTCAGGCCGCCATCGCGAGCAGGCTCGCTCCCACAGAAGAGCAAAGGCAGATCGGCGTACACAAACGCTCTTCACCACTCATAAGGCCGAGCGTTAGCTCGCCTGCAGCTCTTGATCTTGATCTTGATCCACCCGCCCCTTCGGGAGGCTGAGTGGAGGTATTCATCCGGGGATTGGCGCGCCGCGCCGTTCGACGCAGTCGAACACATTGCATGTAGGTGCAGCGAAGCAAACCGGAGGGCAATGCCCCCGGATGAATGCCGGAGCGAAGGAACGCCGAGCCTTAGCGAGGGGCCGGACGCTCGGGGCGAGCCTTTTTTTGCTTACTTTTTTTTGGCGTTTGAAAAAAAAGTGAGTCGCCGTAAGGGCGAAACCGCCAGTGGCCGTTACCAAAGAAATGGATATGTACGCCGCCCCCCCCCATTCATCCCAAAGCGATACAAAAAACAATTACGACACGTCATTTTCTGTTTGATATTAAATTCTGTATCGCTTATAAAGTTCTCCATGCCCCAGAACAGATTCAAGGCGGGAACTCAAAAATGTACGCACAGCTCGTAGAAACCGGCGTAAAGCGCATCAAGGACCTCTCGGAAATGTCCGAACAGGAACGCGCCTTCCAGGAAAAAATCGATTCAGAAATCAAGATCGAAGCCAAGAACTGGATGCCAGATGCCTACCGCCAGACCCTGATCCGGCAGATTTCCCAGCACGCCCACTCCGAAATCGTCGGCATGCTGCCCGAAGGCAACTGGGTCACCCGCGCGCCAAGCCTCAAACGCAAACTGCAACTGATGGCCAAGATCCAGGACGAAGCCGGCCACGGCCTATACCTGTACAGCGCCATGGAAACCCTGGGCGCCGACCGCGATGAAGAAATCGCCAAGCTGCACAGCGGCAAGGCCAAGTACTCGAGCATCTTCAATTACCCGACGCTGAACTGGGCCGACATGGGCGCGGTGGGCTGGCTGGTGGATGGCGCGGCGATCGTCAACCAGGTGGTGCTGCAGCGCACCTCCTACGGCCCGTATTCCCGGGCGATGATCCGCATCTGCAAGGAAGAGAGTTTCCACCAGCGCCAGGGCTACGAAATCCTCCTGACCATGATGCGCCACGGTAACCAGGCGCAAAAAGACATGGTCCAGGACGCGATCAACCGCCTGTGGTGGCCGTCGCTGATGATGTTTGGCCCAAGCGATGAACATTCGCCGAACAGCGCCCAGTCCATGGCCTGGAAAATCAAGCGCCAGAGCAACGATGAACTGCGCCAGCGCTTCATCGACCAGACCATCCCGCAGCTGGAGCTTTTGGGCTGCACCTGCCCCGACCCGGACCTGAAGTGGAACGCCGAGCGCGGCCACTACGACTTCGGCGAAATCCAGTGGAACGAATTCTACGAAGTGCTCAAGGGCAACGGCCCGTGCAACCAGGAACGCGTCGCCACCCGCCGCAAGGCGATCGAAGACGGCGCCTGGGTTCGTGAAGCCGCCGTCGCCCACGCCCGCAAAAAACAAAACAAGAACGCCGCCTAAGACAACCGTACCCCCTGTAGGAGCGAGTTCGCTCGCGATGGTCGTCAACGTTAACGTTGGTTGCCTGACACCCCGCGGTGCTCGCGGGTACATCGCGAGCAAGCTCGCTCCTACAGAGCCTCAATGTGGAGTAACTGAAATGTCCGAGTGGACCCTCTTCGAAGTCTTCGTGCGCAGCAAGCACGGTCTGAACCACAAGCATGTCGGCAGCGTGCACGCCGCAGACACCACCATGGCCATCGAAAACGCGCGCGAGCTCTACACCCGTCGCAGCGAAGGCGTGAGCCTGTGGGTCGTGCCTTCGGCGTTGATCACCGCCTCGTCGCCGGATGAAAAAGACCCGCTGTTCGATCCGTCGGACGACAAGGTCTACCGCCACGCCAGCTTCTACGAGCTGCCGGCCGAAGTCGGGCACATGTGAGGTCGACCATGAATAACAAGACCGATCTGATCGAATACCTGCTGCGCCTCGGCGACAGCGCCCTGATCCAGGGCCAGCGCCTGTGCCAATGGTGCGGCAAGGCCCCGGCGCTGGAAGAAGAACTGGCGCTGATGAACGTCGGCCTCGACCTGGTGGGCCAGGCGCGCAACTGGCTGGAGTACGCCGCCGAACTGCTGGACGACGGCCGCGATGCCGATCACCTGGCGTTTCGTCGTGACGAGCGCGCCTATCGCAACCTGCTGCTGGTGGAACAACCCAATGGCGACTTCGCGGTGACCATGCTCAAGCAGTTCCTCTATGACGCCTGGCATTTGCCGGTGCTGCAGGGCCTGAGCCAGTCCAGCGACGAGCGCATTGCCGGGATTGCCGCCAAAGCCGTGAAGGAAGTGACCTATCACCTGCGTCGCTCCGGCGAATGGATCGAACGCCTGGGTGACGGCACCGAGGAAAGCAATCGGCGCATGCTCGCAGCGATTCCCGAAGTCTGGCGCTTCACCGTTGAACTGATCGCCGCCGATGACAGCGAACAGCGTCTGTGCGCCGCCGGCATCACCCCGGACATCGCCAGCGTCGCCACCCAGTGGCAGACAAAGGTCGAGCAGATCTTCAGCAGCGCCACCCTGCCCGTCCCCGCGGCGCCGAGCTATTTCTACCTGAATGCACGCAAGGGCCTGCACACCGAACACTTAGGGATTCTACTGGCCGAAATGCAGTGCCTGCCACGAGCGTACCCCGATGCAACCTGGTGAGCTGATCGCCAGCGACCTCGGCGCCCGGCCGGCTCAACCGACCGACCTGGCTGCCGCGTGGGCGATCCTGTGCGAGGTCATGGACCCGGAAGTGCCAGTGGTCAGCGTGGTTGACCTGGGCATCGTCCGCGACCTGGACTGGCAGGCCGGTCACCTTCACGTGGTGGTCACGCCGACCTACTCCGGTTGCCCGGCCACCGAAGTGATCGAAAGCGACATCCGCGAAGCCCTGGAACTCGCCGGATTCAAGGCGCCGCAATTGGAGCGCAAGTTGACCCCGGCCTGGACCACCGACTGGATCAGCGACAGCGGCCGCGAACGCCTGCGCGCTTACGGCATCGCGCCGCCCGAGGGCAGCACCAGCAAGCGCAGCCTGCTCGGTGAAAGCCCGCTGGTTGTATGCCCGCAATGCGGCAGCGCCCACACCGAGGTGCTCAGCGAGTTCGGCTCCACCGCCTGCAAGGCCCTGTACCGCTGCGTCGATTGCCGGGAACCGTTCGACTATTTCAAGTGCATCTGAGCGGCGAATCGGCCGTCCCAGCTGGAGAACAACAATGAGCAAATTTCACAGCCTGACCATCAAGGACGTGCGCGCCGAGACCCGTGACGCGGTGTCCATCGCCTTCGAGATTCCGCAGCACTTGCAGGACAGCTTCCACTTCACCCAGGGCCAGCACCTGGTGATGCGCACCCAACTGGACGGCGAAGAAGTACGCCGCTCGTACTCGATCTGCACCGGGGTCAACGACGGTGAGCTGCGCATCGCCGTCAAGCGTGTTACCGGCGGACGCTTCTCGGCATTTGCCAACGAACAGCTGAAAGCCGGGCACACCCTGGAAGTGATGCCGCCCGCCGGGCATTTCTGCGTCGAACTCGACCCGGCGCGCCATGGCAACTACCTGGCCGTGGCGGCAGGCAGCGGCATCACGCCGATCCTGTCGATCATCAAGACCACCCTGGAAACCGAGCCCCACAGCCGCGTCACCCTGTTGTACGGCAACCGCTCCAGCTCCGGTGCGCTGTTCCGCGAACAGCTGGAAGACCTGAAAAACCGCTACCTGCAACGCCTGAACCTGATCTTCGTGTTCAGCCGCGAGCAGCAGGATGTCGACCTGTACAACGGCCGGATCAACGCCGAGAAATGCGAGCAGCTGTTCAGCCGCTGGCTCGACGTCAAGGCCCTCGACGCCGCCTTCATCTGCGGCCCGCAGGAAATGACCGAGACCGTGCGCGACAGCCTCAAGGCCAAGGGCATGGCGCCCGAACGCATTCACTTCGAACTGTTCGCCGCCGCCGGCAGCCAGCAAAAACGCGAAGCCCGTGAAGCGGCGCACCAAGTGGATTCAGCGGTCAGCCAGATCACCGTCATCAGCGATGGCCGCGCCCTGGCGTTCGACCTGCCGCGCAACAGCCAGAGCATTCTCGATGCGGGCAACGCCCAAGGGGCCGAACTGCCCTACTCGTGCAAGGCCGGCGTGTGCTCGACCTGCAAGTGCAAGGTCATCGAAGGTGAAGTGGAAATGGACAGCAACCACGCCCTGGAAGACTACGAAGTGGCCGCCGGCTACGTGCTGTCGTGCCAGGCCTTCCCTATCAGCGACAAGGTGGTGCTGGATTTCGATCAGCTCTGAAACCCCGTTTACAGGAACAACCACAAAACCTGTGGGAGCGGGCTTGCTCGCGAAGACGGAGTATCAGGCGCCATCCATGTTGAATGTGATGACCCCTTCGCGAGCAAGCCCGCTCCCACATTGATCCGGTTCCAACCCGAAACTGTTTCACTCACAACAAAAAAAACAAAGGAGCGCGCGTCATGACACCCCAGGAAATAGAACTCATCGGCCAGCACCCGGATTTCATCCAGCTGGTTCGTCGCAAACAGAAGCTGTACTGGTCACTGAGCCTGGCCATGCTGGTGATCTATTACGGCTTCGTGCTGCTGGTGGCTTTCTCCCCTTCTACCCTCGGCCAATCCCTGAGCGGCGGCGTGACCACCGTGGGCATGCTGGTGGGTGTCGTCATCGTCGGCCTGGCCTTTGCGCTGACCGGTTTCTATGTCTATCGCGCCAACAACGTGATCGATCCGCTGAATGAAAAACTCAAGCAGGAGTGCGCCCGATGAACCGCCTTCTTGCACTGTTCCTGCTGCCGCTGGCGGCTGTCACTGATGTTGCGATGGCCGCCGACGGCGTGGCCCGCCCATTGAATTGGAACGCCATCGGCATGTTCCTGGTGTTCGTGTTGTTCACCCTTGGCGTGACACGCTGGGCGGCACTGCGTACCCGCTCCACCAGCGATTTTTACACCGCTGGCGGCGGCATGACCGGTTTCCAGAACGGTCTGGCGATTGCCGGCGACATGATCTCGGCAGCCTCGTTCCTCGGCATCTCCGCGATGATGTTCCTCAATGGCTACGACGGTTTGCTCTACGCCCTGGGCGTGCTGGCCGGCTGGCCGATCATCCTGTTCCTGATTGCCGAGCGCCTGCGCAACCTGGGCAAATACACCTTTGCCGACGTGGTGTCCTATCGCCTGGAACAAACCCCGGTGCGCCTGACCTCGGCCTTTGGCACCCTGACCGTGGCCCTGATGTACCTGGTGGCGCAGATGGTCGGCGCCGGCAAGCTGATCGAACTGTTGTTCGGCATCGACTACCTCTATGCAGTGATGCTGGTCGGCGTGTTGATGGTGTTCTACGTGACCTTCGGCGGCATGCTCGCCACCACCTGGGTGCAGATCATCAAGGCGGTGATGCTGCTGTTCGGCACCAGCTTCATGGCGTTCATGGTGCTCAAGCACTTCGGCTTCAGCACTGAGGCGATGTTTGCCGGTGCCACCGCCGTGCACGCCAAGGGCAACGCGATCATGGCCCCCGGCGGCTTGCTGTCCAACCCGATCGATGCGATTTCCCTGGGGCTGGGCATGATGTTCGGCACCGCCGGCCTGCCGCACATCCTGATGCGTTTCTTCACCGTCAGCGATGCCAAGGAAGCGCGTAAAAGCGTGTTCTACGCCACCGGTTTCATCGGCTACTTCTACTTGCTGCTGATCATCGTCGGCTTCGGCGCCATCGTCATGGTCGGCACCGATCCGGCGTTCCGTGACGCCAGCGGCGCGATCATCGGCGGCGGCAACATGGTCGCGGTGCACCTGGCCCACGCGGTAGGCGGCAACCTGTTCCTCGGCTTCATCTCGGCGGTCGCCTTCGCCACCATCCTGGCGGTGGTTGCCGGGCTGGCGCTGTCCGGCGCCTCGGCAGTGTCCCATGACCTGTATGCCTGCGTGATGCGCAAAGGCCAGGCCAGCGAGCAACAGGAAATGCGCGTGTCGCGAATCGCCACCCTGTGCATCGGTGTGCTGGCGATCGTCCTCGGCCTGCTGTTCGAGTCGCAGAACATTGCCTTCCTCTCCGGTCTGGTGCTGGCCATCGCCGCATCGGTGAATTTCCCGGTGCTGTTCCTTTCGATGTACTGGAAAGGCCTGACCACCCGCGGCGCAGTCCTCGGCAGTCTGTCCGGACTGGTCTCGGCGATTGTCCTGCTGGTGCTGAGCCCGGCGGTGTGGGTCAACGTGATGCATCACGACAAGGCGCTGTTCCCGTACTCCAACCCGGCGCTGTTTTCCATGAGCCTGGCGTTCTTTAGTGCATGGCTGTTTTCCGTCACCGATACCTCGCCCCGGGCAGCCCTTGAGCGTGGCCGTTATCTGGCGCAGTTCATCCGCTCGATGACCGGCATCGGTGCCACTGGCGCCAGCAAACACTAAACGACGACCGATCAGTTGGCAGGGAATAAAAATAATGAAACCCGCACGTACCACGTCTTGTGAATCACTGTTTTCGCTGGCCGCCGCATTGAGTCTGCCCATGATCGCCCCCAGCGCCATGGCCGACTTCATCGGCGACAGCAAGGCCCGCATTGATATGCGCAACCACTACATCAATCGCGATTTCCGTCAGGACAACGCGCCGCAATCCAAAGCCGAAGAATGGGCCCAGGGATTCACTGCGCGCATCGAGTCCGGATTCACCGACGGCACCTTCGGTTTCGGTCTCGACGCGCTGGGGGAGCTGGGGATCAAGCTCGACTCCAGTCCCGACCGCCGTGGCACCGGGCTGCTGCCGTTTGGCCCGCAGAGCCATGAGCCCGACGACGAGTACAGCGAACTGGGCCTGACCGGCAAATTGAAAGTATCCAAAAGCGTGTTGAAGCTCGGCACCCTGCAACCCTTGTTGCCAGTGGTCACCTACAACGACACACGCCTGCTGGGTTCGACATTTGAAGGTGGCTTGCTGACCAGCCAGGAAATCGACGGCCTGACGGTGAATGCCGGACGCCTGACCAAGGCCAACCTGCGGGACTCCTCCAGCAACGATGACATCGGCTTCGGCGCCGCCACCAGCGATCACTTCGACTTCGGCGGCGGCACCTACGCGTTCAGCCCGCAACTGAATGTGAGCTACTACTACGGCAAGCTGGAACAGATCTATCGCCAGCAATTCGCCGGGCTGGTGCATACGCAACCGTTGGGCAACGGCTTCAACCTGCGCAGCGACCTGCGTTATTTCGACAGCCGCGGTGACGGCGCCGAGCGGGCCGGGCGCATCGACAACCGCAACTTCAACGGCATGTTCACGGTGTCCCACGGTGCCCACAAGGTCAGTGCCGCCTACCAGCAATTGTCCGGCGACAGCGCCTTTCCGTTCCTCAACGGCGGCGATCCGTACGTGGTCAACCTGGTGACGTTCAACACCTTCACCCGCGCCGACGAGGACTCCTGGCAACTGCGTTACGACTATGACTTCGCGGCCCAAGGCATTCCCGGCCTGACCTTCATGACCCGCTACACCGACGGTCGCCACGTCAAGGCAGGCACCGTCGACAACGGTCGCGAATGGGAGCGCGACACCGATATCAGCTACGTCGTCCAGAGCGGTGTGTTCAAGAACGTCAGCCTGCGCTGGCGCAACGTGACTTTCCGTTCCGGCAATGGCTTGACTACCGCCCTCGATGAGAACCGGCTGATCGTCGGTTACACCCTGGCGCTTTGGTAATTCCGAAAGGCGCGGCCGCCACCGCGCCACAACCCTTCATAACCAGGAGCAATCGTGATGTCCTCTTCACCTGCACTGCATGCCCCCACCCTGCAAAGCTTCATCGCCGGTCGCTGGATCGGCCAACACGGCGCGCAGGTCCTGCGCAGCGCCATCGACGGCCATGAAATCGCCCGCACCCACGAAGAGCGTCCGGACTTCGCCGAAGCCATCGAGCACGGCCGTCGCCAGGGCATCAGCGGCTTGATGGCGCTGGACTTCCAGCAGCGCGCCCAGCGTCTCAAGGCCCTGGCCCTGTACCTGAGCGAGCGCAAGGAACAGCTCTACGCGATTTCCCACCACAGCGGCGCGACCCGCGCCGACAGCTGGATCGACATCGAAGGCGGCAACAGCACGCTGTTCACCTACGCCAGCCTCGGCTCCCGCGAGCTGCCGTCGGGCAACATCGTCCACGAAGGCCCGGCCATGCAGCTGAGCAAAATGGGCACCTTCGCCGGTACGCACATTCTGGTGCCCCGTGGCGGTCTGGCGGTGCACATCAACGCGTTCAACTTCCCGATCTGGGGCATGCTGGAAAAATTCGCCCCGAGCTTCCTCGCCGGCATGCCGTGCATCGTCAAACCCGCCAGCGCCACCAGCTACCTGACCGAAGCCGTGGTGCGCCTGATGGACGAGTCCGGCCTGCTGCCGGCGGGCAGCCTGCAACTGATCATTGGCAGCACCGGCGACCTGCTCGACCGCCTGCAAGGCCAGGACGTGGTGACCTTCACCGGTTCCGCCGACACCGCAGCCAAGCTGCGGGTCAACCCGAACCTGATCCGCAATTCGGTGCCGTTCAACGCCGAAGCCGACTCCCTGAACTGCGCGATCCTCGCCCCGGACGTAACCCCGGATGACGAAGAGTTCGAGCTGTTCATCAAGGAAGTCGCCCGGGAAATGACCACCAAGGCCGGGCAGAAATGCACCGCCATCCGCCGCGCCATCGTGCCGGCCAAGCACATTGATGCCGTGGCTACGCGCCTGCGTGATCGCCTGGCCAAAGTGGTGGTCGGCGACCCGTCGGTGGAAGGCGTACGCATGGGCGCACTGGCGTCTCACGATCAGCAGAAAGACGTGGCTGAGCGTCTGGAAAGCCTGTTGCAGAGCAGCGATATGCTGTTTGGTGCCCGCGACGGTTTCGAACCCCGTGGTGAAAACGTCGACAAGGGCGCGTTCTTCGCCCCGACCCTGTTGCAGGCCCGCGACCCCCATGCCGAGGGCGGCGCCCACGATATCGAAGCGTTCGGTCCGGTCAGCACCCTGATGGCCTACGACGATCTCGACGAAGCATTGGCCCTGGCCGCGCGCGGCAAAGGCAGCCTGGTGGCCAGCCTGGTGACCAAGGATCCGCAAATCGCCGCCAAGGCCATCCCGGTCGCGGCTGCCTGGCACGGCCGCTTGCTGGTACTGGATCGCCACTCTGCCGGCGAATCCACCGGTCACGGCTCGCCGCTGCCACAACTCAAGCACGGCGGCCCGGGGCGTGCCGGTGGCGGCGAAGAACTCGGCGGCCTGCGCGCGGTGAAACACTACCTGCAACGCGCGGCGGTACAAGGTTCGCCGACCATGCTGGCGGCGGTCACCGGCGAGTACGTGCGCGGGGCCAAGGTCATCGAAACCGACGTGCATCCGTTCCGTCGCCATTTCCAGGACCTGCAGATCGGCGAGTCGCTGCTGACCCACCGCCGCACCGTCACCGAAGCAGATCTGGTGAACTTCGGCTGCCTGTCGGGCGACCACTTCTACATGCACTTCGACGAGATCGCGGCCAAGGAATCGCAGTTCGGCAAGCGCATCGCCCACGGTTACTTCGTGCTTTCAGCGGCGGCCGGGCTGTTTGTTTCCCCCGCTCCGGGGCCGGTACTGGCCAACTATGGCCTGGACACCTTGCGCTTCATCAACCCGGTGGGCATCGGCGACACCATCCAGGCGCGCCTGACCTGCAAACGCAAGATCGACCAGGGCAAGAAGAGCCCGCAGGGCATCCCGCAAGGGGTGGTGGCGTGGGATGTGGAAGTGACCAACCAGTTGGGTGAGCTGGTGGCCAGTTATGACATTCTGACCCTGGTGGTCAAACGCGAAGACTGATCTGGATTCCTGGTTGACCACTAATCTCGTGGTCAACCTCAATCTACTGTGGGAGCGGGCTTGCTCGCGAAAGCGGTGTGTCAGTCAATAATGATGTCGACTGACACACCGCTTTCGCGAGC
>NZ_JAGYGG010000038.1:0-52379 GCF_019947335.1 Pseudomonas sp. BF-R-24 | reverse complement strand
ACCAGGTGGAGGGTGGGAGAAGCATTGGCGCCTGATTGAGCTAAAAAAAGAAATTACATTCTAGTCGCTCAAGGGCAGCCATCGCGAGCAAGCTCGCTCCCACCTTCGATCTGCTGAACGACACAGATTCAGTGTGGGAGCGAGCTTGCTCGCGATGGCCGTTGGCACGCTTGACCGGTCTGTTACAACTGCGCCGCCAACCGCGACCCCTGATTGATCGCCCGCTTGGCATCCAGCTCTGCCGCGACATCCGCGCCGCCGATCAGGTGCACGCTCTGCCCCGCCGCCGCCAGGCCTTCATGCAACTCGCGCAGCGGATCCTGCCCGGCGCAAATCACGATGTTGTCCACTGGCAGCACCTGAGCTTCGCCGGTTTCGCCGATGCGGATGTGCAGGCCTTCATCGTCGATCTTCAGGTATTCAACGCTGTTGAGCATCTGCACCTGTTTGTTCTTAAGGCCCGTGCGATGAATCCAGCCGGTGGTCTTGCCCAGGCCGTCGCCGACCTTGGACGTCTTGCGTTGCAGCAGGAACACCTCGCGGGCCGGCGCATGGGGCGCGGCCTTGATACCGGCGACACCGCCGCGCGCTTCAAGGTGTGTATCGATGCCCCATTCCTTCCAGAACGCGGCGCGATCCTGACTGGTGGCGACGCCTTCATGCACAAGGAACTCGGAAACGTCGAAACCGATACCACCGGCACCAATCACCGCGACGCGCTTGCCGACCGGTTTGCGCTCCAGGATCACGTCCAGGTAGCTCAGCACCTTGGCGTTTTCCACCCCTGGAATGGCCGGCACACGCGGCGCAATGCCGGTGGCCAGAATGATCTCGTCGTAGCCACCCTCGACCAGTCCGGCCACGTCGACGCGGGTGTTCAGGCACACCTCGACGTTGGTGGTCTGCAACTTGCGGTTGAAGTAGCGAATCGTTTCGTAGAACTCTTCCTTGCCCGGAACGCGCTTGGCAATGTTGAACTGCCCGCCGATTTCGCTGGCCGAATCGAACAGCGTCACCTGATGGCCACGCTCGGCGGCCACGGTCGCGGCGGACAGACCGGCAGGGCCGGCACCGACCACGGCGATTTTCTTCAGTTGCTGCACGGGCAGATAGTTGAGCTCGGTTTCGTGGCAGGCACGCGGGTTCACCAGGCAACTGGTCAGCTTGCCGCCGAACGTGTGGTCGAGGCAGGCCTGGTTGCAACCGATGCAGGTGTTGATTTCATCGGCACGACCTTCAGCGGCTTTGTTGACGAAATCCGGGTCGGCGAGAAATGGCCGTGCCATGGACACCATGTCGGCATCGCCCTCGGCCAGGATCTGCTCGGCGACTTCCGGGGTGTTGATACGGTTGGTGGTGATCAGCGGAATATTGACCGAACCCCGCAACTTGGCCGTGACCTTGCTGAACGCCGCGCGCGGCACTTTGGTGGCAATGGTCGGAATCCGCGCTTCGTGCCAGCCGATACCGGTGTTGATGATGGTCGCGCCGGCCTGCTCGATGGCCTTGGCCAGTTGAACGATCTCTTCCCAGGTGCTGCCGCCTTCAACCAGGTCGAGCATCGACAGACGGAAAATGATGATGAAGTTCGGGCCTACCGCTTCACGCACGCGACGAACGATCTCCACCGGCAGGCGCATGCGGTTTTCATAGCTGCCACCCCAGCGGTCGGTACGGTGGTTGGTGTGGGCGGCGAGGAACTGGTTAATGAAATAACCTTCGGAACCCATGATTTCCACGCCGTCGTACTCGGCGGTTTGCGCCAGTACCGAGCAGGTGACGAAATCGCTGATCTGCTTCTCGATGCCTTCCTCGTCCAGCTCCCTGGGCTTGAACGGGTTGATCGGTGCCTGGATCGCACTTGGCGCAACCTGTTTCGGGCTGTAGGCATAACGACCGGCATGGAGGATCTGCATGCAGATCTTGCCGCCCGCGTCATGCACGGCACGGGTGACGATACGGTGCTTGAGCGCCTCTTCTTCGGTTGTCAGCTTGGCCGCGCCGGAATACACGCCACCCTCGTCATTCGGGCCGATACCGCCGGTGACCATCAGGCCGACACCGCCACGGGCACGCTCGGCAAAGTACGCCGCCATGCGCTCGAAGCCACCCGGTTTCTCTTCAAGGCCAGTGTGCATCGACCCCATCAGGGTGCGATTGCGCAGCGTGGTGAACCCCAGGTCCAGCGGAGCCAACAGGTGCGGGTATTGAGCGGCGGTCATCGGTAACTCCACATCGAGCGATCACGGAAAGTGCGGGAGCTCTGCGGCCCCCATCAGTCATGTTCGACAGACTAAGAGTCGTGCCGCCATCCCTCAATGACCGTAAATTACAACTTATTGATCGAAATGAGCAGCGACATTGGGCTAACGGGAATGACTCAAAACAAAAACGACCTGCGGTCATGAGTTTTCACTTCGATTGGAATTATTTGCATTAAGAATGGAATCAGCCAGCCATAGCCAGCCGTGTCGCGGGAACGTTAAAAACCAGCATGGACGCCGTGTGTGAAATGTTTTATGTCGTGATGTCGGGCCATTGCCAGAGGAGTTTTCGCGGTGCGGCGCTGAATGGCGGCACTCTGAAGCACACCTCCAGCTGGGCTACACGCTTGGCCGTGGCCAGACCTGAACCGCAATTCATGTACGACGCACTTGTAGAAGCATTTGTTTTTTGGGTGACGCGAGCACGTAATCCGACAACACAAAACCAAAAAGTAAAAACAACACAACCTTTGACACGATATATTCCAGAAAAAACAATTTAAACTAACTGGAAGACAATATAACCACCCACTTATGGCGAAAAAACAGGAATTGTCTTACTCATACCCAGCAGAGGTATTAAATAGAAGAGCGGAACTCATCCGTTTTTCCCAGCTCAGCGTTGTGGATTTTAACTTTCCATTCACCTGCAACACCCTGCCGAGGTCCTGGGCAATCGACGAAAGGACCACAAGCCCATTTCCTTGTAGATATCGTATTGATGGTCTAGATATAACTACAAAATAAAACCCCCACACAATATCAGAATGACATCAAATAAGAGGGATCTTATGCACCTTGCGCTGCGTGCAGGAAAAAATGGACTTCTTCAAGTGGGGGCGTTGTCGCTTTTAAGTCTGGCAGTACAACAGGCGCAAGCGGCTTGTGTACTCACTCCCGGCCCCGGCGTCGATGCGTATGTCTGCGACAGTGGCAGCAGCCCTGTCGGCCTGACCGACCTGCTGGGCAACAACATCCTGACCCTCCCGATTGACGGCACCGGTACCATCAACGGCTACATTGTTACCGGGGCTGGCACCGACCTCGTCGACATGAACTCCGGACGAATCGTCGGCAGCGTCACTCAGAGTGATGGCGCCGATCGCTTCCGTATCAGTGCCGGTGCGGTCACGGGTGCGGTTTCCCAAGGCAATGGCATCGATGACTTTGTGATGAGTGGCGGGCAGATCCAGTCTCTGGCCCAAGGCGACGGCCGCGACACCTTCCTGATGACCGGCGGCACCATCGTCGGCGCCTTTGAAGATGGCGACGTGGCACAGCAAACCAGCGGCACCATCGGCCGCGTCGACATGAAACTGGACAACAACATCTATGACATGTCCGGCGGCTCGATCCTTGGCAACCTCGTCACCGGATTTGGTACCGACTGGATTATCGTCACCGGGGGTACGATTGGCGGCAATATCAGTGTCAGCGGCGGCGACGACCGCATCACTGTCAGCGGCGGCGTGATAAACGGCGAGATCCGCGCCAGCCTCGGCAACGACACCTTCAACTGGCTCAATGGCGGCCAGATCAAGTCCGCCGTGCTGATGGGTGATGGTAACGATACCGCGCTGCTCAGCGGCCTGACCGAAAGCCTGTTGAGCGCCACCCCATCGATCGACGGCGGCCTGGGCAATGATCAATTGACCTTCGACAACACCACTTCCAATACGGCCTCCCGCTACATCGGTTGGGAAGCCGTCAACCTCAACAACAATTCGCACTTCGACCTGGCTGGCGACTTTTTCCTCGGCGACAGCGCCAGTAATACCGGCACGGCTTCCATCGACAACACCAGCGTGCTGGCGGTGACCCAAGGCAGTATCCGACCCTACACCGCCGGCCAGCGGGCGACCCTCATCAACGCCGGCACCATCGACATGACCACCGGCAGCAACAGCGCCGCGGACTCGCTGACGGTGTACGGCAACTACGTCGGCAACAACGGCCAGCTGTGGCTGCAAACCGTGCTCGGCGACGACACTTCCGCCACTGACAAACTGGTGGTCTCCGACGGCAGCATCAGCGGCAATACCCAATTGGCGGTGACCAATCTCAGTGGCCTGGGCGGCCTGACGCAAAACAACGGGATCGAAGTGGTGCAGGCGCTCAACGGCGCAGTCAGCACTACCGATGCCTTTGCCCTGAAAGGCTCGGTTTCTGCCGGGGCCTATGAGTACTATCTGTTCAAGGGGGGTGTAACGGCAGGCTCGGAAAACAACTGGTACCTGCGCTCGTCAGTGGCAGCGGTACAACCGCCGGTGGTACCACCGCCGACACCGGTGCCGCAGGTAGTGGTGCCGGTACCACCGATTCCACCGACACCGCCGATGGTTGCGCCCGATGAACCGCCCGTGGAGCCGCCAACTTCAAGGCCCGTTGCTCCGGTCGAACCCACTGCACCTCCGCTCAACCAAATCCCGGCCGAAACCTCTCCGGAACCTGCTGTCAGTACCCCGCCATTACCGACAGCGGTGGCGGGTGCCGATCCTATTCCACTGTACCGCCTGGAGGTGCCCGTGTATTCGGTGGTGGTGCCAGCCGCGCAGTTGATGACTTTGCAAGCGTTGGGCACCTTCCACGACCGCCAGGGCGAACAAAGCCTGTTGAGCGAAACCGGTGCCGTCCCGGCCGGTTGGGGTCGTGCCTATGGCCGCGATTTCAACAAGAGCTGGACCGGCACCGTGTCCCCCAGCTTCGACGGTTCTACCAAGGGCTATCAAGTGGGCCATGACCTGTATGCCTCCGAAACCAGCGGCGGGCAGATCCAACGCTTCGGCCTGTTCGTCGGCCAGAGCCGCTTGCAGGGCGATGTCAAAGGTTTCGCCGAGGGCTTCCAGGACCGTCGTTCGGGGCGGGTCGAACTCGACGGCGACAACTTCGGCGCCTATTGGACCCTCACCGATCCAACCGTGGGCTGGTACGTTGACCTCGTGGCCATGGGCACGCGCCTGGATGGCGATAACAAATCCGACCGTGGGGTGAAGATGGACAGCAAGGGCCATGCATTGGCGTTGTCCGCCGAAGCCGGCTATCCGATTGCAATTTCCGAGCACTGGGTGGTGGAGCCACAGGTCCAGGTGATCAACCAGCAGATCGATATGGACAGCCAGAACGACGGTATTTCCAAGGTATCGTTCGACTCCCAGGACTACTGGACCGGTCGCCTCGGTGCACGCCTGAAAGGGCGCTACCTGGTACAGGACACGCCCATCGAGCCCTACGTCCGGGCGAACGCCTGGCGCACCTTTGGCGGCAGTGACACCGTGACCTATGATGACGTGGACCGGATCAAGAGTGATCACAAATCGTCCTCTGCCGATCTCGGAGTGGGTGTGGTGGCGCGGTTATCGTCAACGGTCAGCGTGTACCTGGCGGCGGATTACAACACCAATCTGGACACCAATGCCCTGGAAGGCGTGAGTGGCAATGCGGGGGTGAGGGTGAGTTGGTAAGCGAGGCCGCTCGTATGGTTATCACCCCCATTACGGCCGTTCTGTAATTAAAGAATGGTGCCCTGCAGACTGTATGAAAACCGATCAACAAGGGTGATGCTCAACGAAGATGCTCTGTATCGAAAGATAGGGAGCATCTGCATCCAGGAAGGAGTAGCGCCAGCATCGTCAGGAACCCGAACGCAATCAGCAACGGATAAGCCATCAACAGAATCAATAGCTGTTATACATCCCACAACTCGCGCAATAGCGAGCAGCTCTCATCCAGAGCAAACTCCAATTGCGAATTTCACGGTGATCCAGCCACCCTTTCAGGTAGACAGAAACTCAGGATTAACTGAAACAAACAGGATATCAAGCAAGTCAATCAATCAATCAATCAATCGTCAGCGAGTGGAACTGCACGGAGTCAAAGTACATCGAATGGCGAACATCTTGAAACGGCACATCCGCTAATTGTGGTCATGCTCAAAACCCGAAGTAAACAAATGCCATAGCTGCCGCCATACCCCATGCGACCAACGCCATTACCGTTGAATTGTGCGCTGACCAGGATTCGTCCAATCGCTGTAAGCCGAACTTCGAAAAGCCAGCCTCGTCATAACAGCAATGCATGATCGCCCGGTAGGTATATCGCAGGCCGGCCAACAGAAACAGGGTAATCAGACCAAGGACAAGTCCATGCCTGATAGTTGGTTTAACCCATTCCACAAGGTGATCCTGTTCGCAAGCAACGCTGTCGACTTCCACAAGGGTTATTTGCTGAAAGTCCGTCGAAGACCGCTTTTGGCCAATCTGGATCAGCGCCTGTTGCTCCAGATCCAGCGCCTGATACTTCCAGAGCGTTGATGACCCTTCTCGGCAGAACGTAAACGCAGCAGGACTTGAGATGGCGATAATACAAGCGTCGTTGATGTGCAGTTTTTTCAGCGTTTCCGTGGCTGACCTGGTGAAATCCAGGTCGAACACCGGATTAACCCCGGTAGCAGAAGCAGCGATCGAAACCAATAGACCGCTCAACAGGCAGATGGCTGAAGTGTTCAAGGCCGGGTTTCCTTTTTCATTGTTTCTTTGATTTCGCAGTTCGGTTCCAACCTGCTTTGATGAGTCCCAGTACGCTGCTGGCACCCCGATAGCTGATGGGCAATTGAATGGAAGGAGAAAGGGAGGGCATCCATTGCCCTCCCCTCCGCTGTCCACGCTCCCTGCGACAGTACTGACCAGGACCTCAAGTGGCCAGAATGAAGTCCGTCTGATCAACGGTCGCACTGCTGACACCCACTAGGCGGATGGAGTCCACCCCGATCCCAACCACTGTGTCCGCCCCGTCTGCCGTTATGGTCAGGCTGGGAGCGAACGTCGCGCTGGTGATCCCCAGCCCCGTGAGATTGAGCAAGTCCTGCTCTGCGGCCAAATTGGCTCCGAAGTTCAGGATCGTATCGTTGCCGAAACCCGCGGCAGCAAACACGAAAGTATCGTTGCCGAAGCCGCCACTCATCACGTCGTTACCGCCACCGCCGATGAGCACGTCGTTACCCGCACCACCCACGATATTATTGCCGAGCGCGTTGCCAGTGCCCGCGAAGTTGCCGCTGCCGCCGAAAAACAGATTTTCGACGTTGGCACCCAGGGTGTAGCTCGCGAGCGAGGTCCAGACGGTGTCGTTGCCGCCACCGACGTTCTCGCCTACCACGTCCCCGAGGTCGGTGACTTCGTAGACATCGTTGCCAGCACCGCCGGCCATCGTGTCGGCACCTGCGCCACCGATGAGGACGTCGTTACCCGCACCGCCCGCGAGCGTGTTGGCCAGCTCGTTGCCGGAGCCCGCAAAGTTGCCGCTGCCGCCGAAAAACATATTCTCGACGTTGGCACCCAGGCTGTAGCTCGCGAGCGAGGTCCAGACCGTGTCGCTGCCCGCACCGGCGAGCTCGATCACCACGTCCCCAAGGTCGGTGGCTTCGTAGATATCGCTGCCAGCACCGCCGGCCATCGTGTCGGCACCTGCGCCACCGATGAGGACGTCGTTACCAGCACCGCCCGCGATCGTATTGCCGAGCACGTTACCGGTGCCCGCGAAGTTGCCGCTGCCGCCGAAAAACAGATTCTCGACGTTGGCGCCCAGGGTGTAGCTCGCGAGCGAGGTCCAGACCGTGTCGTTGCCGGCACCGGCGAACTCGATCACCTGGTCCCCAAGGTCGGTGACTTCGTAGATATCGTTGCCGCCACCGCCGACCATCGTGTCGGCACCTCCGGCACCGATGAGGACGTCGTTACCCGCGCCACCCAGGATATTATTGCCGAGCACGTTACCGGTACCCGCGAAGTTGCCGCTGCCGCCGAAAAACAGACTCTCGACGTTGGCAGTCAGGGTGTAGCTCGCGAGCGAGGTCCAGACCTCGTCGCTGCCGCCACCGGCGAGCTCGGTCACCACGTCCCCAAAGTCGGTGACTTCGTAGACATCGTTGCCATCACCGCCGGCCATCGTGTCGGCACCGACGCCGCCGATGAGAACGTCATTGCCCGCGTCACCATTGAGGAGGTCGTTGCCGCCCAAGCCGTTCAGGATGTCGTTGCCAGCACCTCCGCTGGCAATGTCGTCGCCTGACGTGCCGGTCCATATGTCGACACCGGCAGTACCGACAAACACTTCACCGGCGGCCACCGGGGCCGTAGCGTCGGACGCAATGCTTTCGGCCACACCGAAGTCATCCACGTAACTGACCACCACGCGCACCTGATCGCCGACCTGAGCCAGGCCAAGCATGAACGTGCTGGCGGTGGCTCCGACGATGTCGACGAAGGTGACCCCGTTGGTCTCCTGCCACTGGAAGGTGAACTGCGCATTGCTGAGGCCATCGACGTCGATGATGGACGACGTGTCGGCGGTCAACACCTGGTCCGGAAACGCAAACCCGAGGATGGTCGGCCCTGCGGTCGGTGCGTTGTTCGCCGACGAGTCGACGATCTCCAGCGTACTGCTGCCATCCTGATACACCGCCCGAACGCGCAGGTTCAGACCGGCGACATCATCCGCCACCAGGTAGGTGGCGCCGGTTACCCGCGATGCCTCGCCGGCGGCGAGAACGGTGATGTCTTCAAAGATGCCCGAACCGGCAATGGTTTCGGCCTGCCAGTAGTAAGACACGGGACCGGTAACCGCGCCGGTCGGATTGGCCGCACTGACGCTGTTCGCGTCGCGTATCGACTGGCTGCTGACACGCAGCAGCTGGCCGGCGACAGGCGAATCGATACGCGCACCGGTGGTAGCATCGAGGATCGCCAGACGCCCCACAGGAGCGCTGTTCGAGACGGTGCCAACACCGGAGGCCTGCGCCTGGTCAGCGAACTGCAGGCGCTCGATGCCCGTCAGGCGATCGACGCCATCACGCCCTGCAACCAGGTCGGTCACAATGACAGTGTTGCCATCGACAGCGACGGTGTACTCCGACGCATTGCCTGAGTACAGCGCGGTGTCGAAGTTGTCAGTGCCGGTCAGGATCTCCCGCACGATGACCAGTTGGCCCGGGTTGTAAGTACCGTTCAACATCGCCTGGACCATCGGCTCCATGCTGTCGAACGTGGCGATTTCCGCGCCAGTGCCATCAGCGTTTGCCCGTACGCTGATGCGTACGTTCAGCCACTTGTCACCGTCGATGATGTCGTCACCACCGCGACCTTCGATGAGGTCGCTGCCGCTGCCACCGAGGATGATGTTGCCACCGTCGAAGAACGTAGCTCCAGCTGGCAGCAGCCCCGCCAGACCGTTGATCAGGCTGATGTTGGTCAGCACACTGCCAGTTGCACCCGCGGTGGGTAGCGATGTCGCATCTTCGTTATCACCGCGCAGGAAGTCACCATGGGACGAACCCGACAGACCTTCCATGATGTCGAAGCGCACCAGCGCCGAAGCTCCTGAACCCGGCATCGGTGGCACATCGAAGAAGCGGTCGGTGTAATCAACGCTCACACCTTGGGCCAGCCCCTTGAAGGTCGCCCAGTCATAGCCCGAGCCGCCGATATAGCGGTCACCGAAGCCGAGACTGCCGACCATGATGTCGTCACCGCCTTCGCCGTTGAACTTATCGTTCTCGTTACCGCCGACGAATACATCGTGGCCAATGACCGGGTCGTTGCCGAGCGGATCGAAGTTGTCGCCAGGCGCACCGTCCGAAGTGCCCTTCTCGATCCAGTCGTCGCCTTCGTTACCCATGTCCTGTTCGTTGGCCTTGCTGCCCAGGATGAAGTCGTTGCCCTGGCCACCAATGGCCTCGGAGGCGTCCTCACCGGTAATGATGAAGTCACTGCCGAACCCGCCAATGATCAGGTTGACGCCGTTGCCTCCGTGCAGCACGTCGTTGCCGTCGCCACCCTGGAGGTTATCGTCGCCGCCGGTGTCGGTGATGATGTCGTCGCCGTCGCCACCGCGCAGCTGGTCGTTGCCGTCACCGCCGTCGATACGATCGTTGCCATCATCACCCCAGACCGTGTCATCGCCTTCACTGGAGATGAGGATGTCTGCGTTGTCGGTGCCGCCCAGCACGATGTGCTCGTCACCCGTGTACCTGATGTAGTCGCTGTCCAGTCCTACGGTCAGCGGGTTGTCGCGGAACACCACCTGCTCGCCGTTCGGGCCGAGCGGATCGGCGGACAGCAGGCCTTCGTTGAATTGCCTGCCCTGGTCCACTTCCAGATAGAACCCCGGATCCGTGAACACCACGCCCGGCAAGTGCGTGATCGACGTGTTGGCCATGATCAGCTTGGCGAACGAGTTGCTTTCAAGTTCCGCATTCATCGACAGGCCAGCGGTACGCTCCAGGTAGTAGAAGCGGTCGCCGTCCTGCAGTTTTTCCAGCTGGTTTTCGAACACGAAGTTGAAGGTCGAGCCGAGCATGCCGCCGAACGGAGTTTTCTGTTCGGCCAGGCCGCCGATCCAGAGGTCGATGGCATCGACGCCCGTGACTGTCACACCCGTTACGTTGGCCCAGGTACCGGTGCTATTGAGGAAGTCCAGGCGGTCAGCCGGCGAACTCGCACCCTCATCGAATACCAGGGCCATGGCTGCAGCCCGTTTGCCTGCCAGCGTGCTCGCCTCCGTGATCGTGTCATGCGTGCCATAGGCTGCGATGAAGTTGATCAACGACTCCGGATGCTTGAGGTGCTGCACCAGATCGACCCAGCTGGTGTACGGCTTGAGTTGGGTATCACCGGTTTGGCTGTAGATGTCGCGGCGGATCGCATTGAGTGAGGGAATCCCCACATCGCGGCCACGGGCGATGTTGATCGCCGGCAGGTCGAGCGGCAGGCCGAGCAGGTTATTGCGCAGCGCCTCGGTGACGAACTCGTCGATTTCGTTACCGGCTTGCCGAGTCACCCCACGGATGATCGCACTGGTCGCATCCTCTGGCGACACGCCACTGGCGACGTACGCCAACGGGTTGAGGAACGCTGCGATCAAGCCCAGTTGCTGATCGGGATTAGCGTTGGCCGGATCGCCCACCACGTTGTAATTGATGTCGAAGCGATCGACGGTCTCGGTCAGCATCGAGTGGCCAAACCGGTACACGGTGTGAGCGAACTCGGCGACGATCGAGGCATCGAGGTCGACGTCATAGACCTGGGTCGGTGCGAAGAACAGGTCGATGTTGGGCTGGATGGTCCGGGCAAACTCCTCGAACACCAGATGCTGATACTGCATCTCGGTGCCGAACTTGGCCGCCTGGAACAAGCGCTCGCCATTCCACTGCAGCGCATCGAACTCGGCCTGGTTGGTTGGCAATGCGGTCACCGGCGTGAGCAGCCACTCGTTTAGGAAAGCCACGTCACCCGAATCGAGCACGGTGTCCTTGGTTTGCTGGACCAGGCGATTGTGCTCGGAGTGGAAGATCGCATGCACCGCGGTCAGGCCGATGTTTTCGTTGACCCGGCCGTCGCCGGCGATGTAGTGAGCGTCCAACAGTTCGTTGTCGTAGAAGCCCGCCGCAGGTGTATCACCAACGATATCGCCATCATCGGGCTGGAGTGCTGCGCCGGTCTGGCCGTCCACCGGAACGGCGTTGTGCGCGATGTCGTTGAGGAAGGCATGGCCGGTGCGCACCGCATTCGCGAGGCTTATCGGACTGGCCGGATTGCCTTCGACAAGGGTAGTGACGTCGTCGGCGTTGCCGGCAATGCCGTCCGGCCCGTTGTTGACTCGAATGACAACCTGCGGGAAGCCGCTCGGCCCCTTGATGAAATTGCCGTAGGCGTCGGTCGCCAGCAATGGCACGTTGTCGAAATCGGCGTCAGTGAGATCGATACCGAGAATGTCGCGTGCCTGCGCCTTGACCACCTTCCAGGTGGCCATGCCGCCGATCTCGAGGTCGTCGGTCGTGCCGAACACGCCATCGACGCCCAGATCACGATTGGTGATCAACTTGCCGGTGGCCACCGGATCGCCAGCTGCATTGAGCTCATAGGCACGCAGGAACACCTGGTGCGACGGGTGCGAGCTATAGGTCTGGTTCTGGTCCACGAACGGCGAGGTGGTGTTGGTGTGCTCATGGATGTCGTCGCCCGTGCCGAGAATGCCATCCGCCCCTGGCAGGTTGGTCGCGCGGCTCAGCACCATGAAATTGGCACTGCCGCCTGGCACAAACAACGGATCATCCTCTTTCAGCGGGATGAAGATGGTGCCCGAACCGCCTTTGGTGACCAGGTCCAGGCCATGATCGAAGAACTGCCCGAAGAAGGTCATCCAGGCGTTGAACGGCGCGGACAACCCCGCGTCCGCCGTGGTGTTCTCGAAAAAGTACACATCGTGATCATCACCAGTACCGAACTGACCATCCAGCCCGGGGCTGGCGACTATCCGTACGCCATCCTTCAGCACGTCGTCATTATCCGGCAAGCCGAAGTTGAGTACACCGTCCACGCCTGGGTCGAAAGCCGTGGCATAGGCCGCCGGGTTGTTCGACGTCTGGTCGACGATCAGGTTACTGATGGTGCGCGGCTGCGAGTCAAACACATTGCCGCTGTTCTGCGCATACGACGATCCAGGGATAGCCGGCGAGCCGGGGCCGAAGAAGTCGGCAGGAACACCTTCGGCCGGATTGAAGACCGGATCGGTCAAGCGCGGAAAGACGTTATCGGCGGCACCAAACTCGGTGTTGTTAATGCCGTTGAGGTTCATCAGGTTGTTATTTGACCCGTCGACCGTACGCAGGCCCAGCGGCGCGCGGATATTCGGGATCAGCGAGAGGATGTCCTGACCGTCCGCATCAGCCTCGGCAATCTTGATCTGGTCAAGAATGAAGTTGAGGTCGGAGCGGACCATGTGAAGGCCGGCACCACCCGCGGTGGCATCGACTACAGGTACCTGCGGTGTTGGCGTGACCGGTGCACCGGCAACGATGGCAGCCGTCGGCGTGGAGAACAAGATCTCCGTGGTGCCGTGACCGTCCTGATAGATCGCCTTGACCCGCAACGACAACCCGGCGAGGTCAGGTGATACCTTGAACGCGGTACCATCGGCGCTTTGGAACGCCAGGTCGCCAGCCGGCAACAGAATGATGTCCTCAAATACGCCAGTGCCTGGATCGGCCTCGAACTGCCAGATGTAGGACACCGAGGAGTTGGTGATCAACCCCTGCGGATTACCCGCCGCGATGTTGTCGTCATCTCTCACCCCGGCCACGCTGACAGTCAGTAAATCGCCCACGGTGATCGCGCCGCCGTTGCCATCCGCGATAGTCGGACTGCCATCCGGTTGGGCATTCTCCCCCTCCACCAGCACTAGCTGGTTATCGGCGAATTGCAGGCGTTCGATATGCAGCAGGGTATCGGTGCCGTCGCGACCCGCGACGCTATCTATCACTGTATAAACATCGTCCGCCAAATCCTCCGTGCCGCGGTCGTCAACAATAACCGTATACTCGTCCTGAATCCCGGAGTAGATGGCGGTGTCGAAGGCCGCCCCGCCCGTCGAGGTGCCGGGCATGACTTCCCGCACAGCTTTGAGCTGACCCGGGTTATAGGTGCGATCCAGCATGAACGGGATCATATCGACCATGCTGTCGAAGGAGGCGATTTCGGGGCCGGTATGGTTGACATCACCAGGGGCATACACGGCAATCCGGACGTTGATCCATTTGTCGCCATCGATCAGGTCATCGCCACCGCGCCCCTCGATCAGGTCGCTGCCATCACCGCCGAGGATGATGTTGCCAGTAGCAAAGCCGGTGGTTGGCAAACCGGCGTCGGCCAGGAACTGGTCCAGTCCGCGGATCAACGCGACATTGGTCAGCGCACTGCCCGTGGTACCACCGTGGTTGATGATAGTGTCGGCATCGACATTATCACCCCTGAGCACATCGCCGAAACTCGAACCGGACAAGCCCTCGACTTCGGCAAAACGGTCGAGAATCGAGGCTGGCGAGGCTCCGACCGGATTGAATATGCCGGCGTTCTGGTTTGGCGTGTTGCCGTGTGGCTGCGCCAGCGCGGCCATGCTCAGGTCAGCGGTCACGCCGACCCTGTCATTTTTGTAGGTCACCCAGTCGAAACCGGACATGCCCTCCATCTTGTCCTGGGCATCGCTGCCGACAAAGATGTCATCGCCACCCTCGCCGATCATTTCGTCGAAACCGCCACCACCAATAAAGATGTCGTTGCCAATCACATCGTCATTGAGCAGTGGTGAGAAGTTATCGCCAGGTGCACCGTCCTGGGTGCCCTTCTCGATCCAGTCGTCACCTTCGTTGCCGGTAGGTGGCAGGTTGGTCTTGGCACCCAGGATGAAGTCGTCACCCTGACCGCCGAAGGTGATACTGATGTCTTCGGTGGTAATGATGAAGTCCTGGCCATCGCCACCCAGGATCAGGTTGCCGCCAACCAGCATGCTGCCGGCCACGATCACATCGTTACCGGCATTACCTTCCAGACGGTTGTCACCGAACGAGTCGCTGATGATGTCATCGCCATCGCCACCCAGTACCGCATCGTTCCCGGCACCGCCTTCGAGGCGGTCGTTGCCGGCGTCGCCGTAAAGGGTGTCATCGCCTTCACCGGAAATGATGATGTCATTGCCGGCGGTGCCGCCCATGACGATATGGTCTTCACCGGTGTACTGCAGATAATTGGTGTCCGGACCCACGGTGTCCGGGTTGTCGCGAATCACCAGCGGCACGACTTCCACGCCGTTGATCATGATGCCGCCGGTCGGATCGGCGCGGCCACCCACGCCAAGGCCGGTGAACTGAGTGGTCGGATCCACCTCGAGGGTGAACGTCGGCGTCAGGAACACGGTGTTCGACAGGTGGGTGACATCGCTGTTGAGCATGATCAGCTTGGCAAAGGAGTTGTTCTCCAACTCGGCGCCGAAGTCCAGGCCCGCGGTACGCGCCAGGTAGTAGAAGCGGTCGCCGTTCTGCAACGCCTCCATCTGGGTTTCAAACACGAAGTTGAACGTCGATCCAAGCATGCCGCCGAACGGCATCTTCTGTTCGGCCAGGCCCCCGACCCAGAAGTCGATGTCGTCGACGCCGGTAGTGGTGACGCCATTGACCATGGCGTAGATGCCCGAACTGTTAAGGAATGCCACGCGATCCGCTAAATTGGCAGTAAAGGTACGCTCATTGGCCGTGCCGGCATTGATCACCGCGCTGCCGCCAAACACCAGGGCAGCAGCGACCGCACGCATCTCGAGCATCGTATCCACATCGGCTGCCGTCAATGCCCCGTGGGTACCGAAGGCCGCGATGAAGTTGACCAACGACTCGGGGTGCTTGAGGTGTTCCGCCAGGTCAGCCCAACTGATGTACGGCCTGAGTTGGCTGTCGCCGGTTGAGGCGTAGAACTCACGGCGCGCCTCATTCAAGGTGGGGATGCCCGTGTCGCGACCACGTGCCAGGTTCAGGGCCGGTAAATCGAGCGGCAGGCCGAGCAGGTTGTTGCGCAACGCTTCGGTGACGAACTCATCGATCTCGTTGCCGACCTGGCGGGTCACACCGCGAATGATCGCCCCTGCCGCTTCGTCCGCAGTCGCCCCGCTGCCGGCGAACGCCAGCGGGTTGAGGAAGGCCGCGATCAGACCCAGTTGCGAGCCCGGGTCGGCCGGATTGAGGAGCGGATTGAACTCGGGGTCGAAGCGATCGACGGTCTCGGTCAACATCGAGTGACCGAAGCGGTACACCACGTGGGCGAACTCGGCGAGGATTGCCGGGTTGATCGAGGTGTCATACCCGCTGGGCGCAAGGAATTCGTCGACCTGCGGCTGAATGGTCCGCGCGAACTCCTCGAACACCAGGTGCTGGTACTGCATCTCGGTGCCGAACTTGGCGGCCTGGAACAGGCGTTCGCCGTCCCACACCAGCGCCGCGATCCCGGCGGGTGTAGTCGGTATCGCAGTCACGTCGTCCACCAGCCACTCATTGAGGAAGGCCAGATCGCCAGCGGCAATGATGGTGTCCTTCGATTGCTGAACCAGACGGTTGTGCTCGGAGTGGAACACATGGTGCACGGTGGTCAGGCCGATGTTTTCGTTTACCCGGCCATCGCCGGCGATGTAATGCGCATCCAGCAACTCGTTGTCGTAGGTGCCGGCCAATTGCGGGCCGCCAATGTCGGAGTCCGTGTCAGCCGTCAGCCCAGCGGTCGGATTGGCATTGTGGGCGATGTCGTCAAGGAAGCCATGCCCGGTGCTCATGGCGTTGGCCAGACTGATCGGAGCAGCCCGGTTACCTTCGACCAGTTGAGTGACGTCATCAGTTGTCCCGGCGATGCCGTCAGCACCGTTACCGATGCGAATCAACACCTGCGGCATGCCGCTCGGCCCGCGGATGAAGTTGCCATAGTCATCGGTTAGCAGCAGCGGCACGCTGTGCACATCGGCGTCAGTCAGGTCAATGCCGAGCATGTCACGGGCCTGCGCCTTGACCACTGCCCAGGTCGCCATACCGCCACCTTCGCCGCCAGTAATCAAGCGTCCCGTTGCAACAGGATCACCTGCCGCGTTGAGAACGTACTCGCGCAGGAACACCTGATGCGACGGGTGCGAACTGTAGGTCTGGCTCTGGTCGACGAACGGCGAGGTGGTGTTGGTCTGGCCATCATCGGTCGTGCCCACTACTCCGTCCGCGCCGGCGGTACGCACCGCACGTGGCAGCACCATGAAGTTGGTCGGGCTGCCCGGTACGAACAACGGATCGTCCGGCTGCAGCCGAATAATTACGAAGTCGGTAGCGCTCTTGGTGACCAGGTCAAGACCGTGGTCGAAGAACTGGCCGAAGAAGGTCATCCACGAGTTGAAGCTGGCGGTCAGGCCGACGTCCGGCGACACGTTGGGCATGAAGAACACTGGCTTGTCATCGGTCGTGCCGAATACGCCATCCAGCCCGGGGCTGATCACCGGGGCGGCACCGCCATTCGCCGCCACCGCTGCCGGGTTGTTGGCGGTCTGGTCGACGATCAGGTTACTGATAATCCGTGGTTGCGGGTCGATCACCGTCCCTGTTCCGGCGTACTCCGCCGATAGAAAGGAAGGATCGACCAGTCGCGGGAAGGCATTGTCCGCGGCGCCAAACTCACTCTGGCCGGTGACCAGGTTATTAAAACTGCCATCGACGGTACGCAGGCCGAATGGCACCTGAGTGTTGGGAAGCAAATCAATGAGGCTGGCGCCGTCGGCGTTCGCTTCCGCGATAAAGATTTGCTTGAGGATGAACTCCAGGTCCGACTTGCTGAAATTGGCCATTTTGGATTGCCCTCGATCTATTAGGGTAAAGGCACGGGACGAGAAAACCCTCCCGCGCCAAGTCAAGTGCTGGCTTGCGCAGTTTGTTGGTCATGTTTTTTTGCGAGCGCTGGCGTTACCCGGGACCCGGGATACGCGCCTGGAATTCGCGATATGAATTGCTCGCCGGGCGATCAGGCAGAGCGGATTCGAGCCCTGGGCGGGTCATGGAATCTGGAAGTGAAGGCGAACGTCCTGGACAGCCCCTTCACTCTGCAAAACAACGAAATGATCGACATGGTTCTGCTCCTCTCCGGGAAATCACCGCGCCTTGCGTTGCCAAAGCGATGGCAAGCTTCAGGCGGGCGGGCCCCCCGATAACTAAGACTAAAGTTCCATAACAAATTTTTGTCAATATTACGTCGCTAAAACAGACGACTGGTGTTTGGGCCTCACAACTAGCTGTTTTTAAAAGACATATAGTCTGTTTAGTACAAGTATAGAGCGAAATGTTATTTCGATTTGCTTCTCCGCCACCTACGCTGCTGCATAAGGGAGCAACGCAGCGATTTCGGAAGACCCGCCATCCATAGAGCGACCAGCCTGCGTGTCCATAAGCTGTTGACGGGACTACATTTACTGTTAGCTGTTGCGCCCCAAGGGCAATCGGCTTTTCGCAGTGGGAGGATCAAAATGCCCAAGCAGTCGAGCATCCATTCCGAACTGACCGACGCGCTCTTTCGTCTGCGCCGCAGTTTTTACTTGCTGGCAGGGTTCAGCGGCGTCATAAACGTCATGATGTTGACGCCAGCTATTTATATGCTGCAGGTCTATGATCGAGCCTTGGTCAGTCGCAACGTCACGACGCTGACAATGCTGACTGTTCGCTTTCTTCGATGTACCCTGGACGCCTATCTACCTGCTGGTCGCCTATTTGATTCACCCAATACTCGGACTGATCACGCTGATCGGCTCGCTGATTCTGGTGACCCTGGCCTGGCTCACTGAAAAAGCGACGCAGAAGCCGCTGGCCGAAGCCAACCAGGCCGCCCTCTCCTCCGGCCAGTACGCCAACAACAACCTGCGCAACGCCGAGGTCATCGAGGCCATGGGCATGCTGCCGTCGATCAGCAAGCGCTGGTACCAAAGCCATTTGCGCATTCTGGAAATGCAAACCCTGGCCTCCGATCGTGCTGCCTTGATCAGCAGCACCGGGCGCTTCGTGCGGATCACTTTGCTCGTTATGCCTTCAATCGGGCGGCGGAGGTGGTCAAGAGCTTTGACGATCTCAGTGAAATCCATCAAGAGCTGGAGACAGCACGCGCGCAGCAGAAATCGCTCAAGCCAATCGCGGAATGCTGGGAGGCCGGCGCGGAAAGTCTTGCAGCATCTCGTTGAGCCGGCCCCAGGCCGAGCGGCAGCCGAGCAATTGCTTCCACGACGCGATGACCTGTTCCACCGGACCCAGTGCGCGGCCGGTGAGGATCGAGCAGGCAATCATCCCCGGGGTGATCTTGCCTTCAAGCACCAGTAGCGCTCCGGCGCCGAGGATCAGCGACTAATTCCCACACCGAAAGCATTCATGAGGCAATTGAGTGGAAGGAGAAAGGGAGGGCATCCATTGCCCTCCCCTCCGCTGTCCACGCTCCCTGCGACAGTACTGACCAGGACCTCAAGTGGCCAGGATGAAGTCCGTCTGATCAACGGCCGCGCTGTTGACACCCACAAGGCGGATGGAGTCCGCTCCGATCCCAACCACCGTGTCTGCCCCGTCAGCCGTTATGGTCAGGCTGGGAGCGAACGTCGCGCTGCTGATCCCCATCGGCGTGAGATCGATCAAGTCCTGCCCTGCGGCCGGAGTGGCTCCGAAGTTCAGGATCGTATCGTTGCCGAAACCCGCGGCACCAAACACGAACGTATCGTTTCCGGCCACACCGCCACTCATCACATCGTTACCGCCAGCGCCGACGATGAAGTCGTTACCTGCACCACCCACGATCGTGTTGGCCAGCCCGTTGCCAGTGCCCACAAAGTTGCCACTGCCGCCGAAAAACAGATTCTCGACGCTGGCATCCAGGGTGTAGCTCGCGAGCGAGGTCCAGACCGTGTCGTTGCCGGCACCGACGTTCTCGCCTACCACGTCCCCGAGGTCGGTGACTTCGTAGATATCGCTGCCGGCACCGCCGACCATCGTGTCGGCACCGCCATTACCGATGAGGATGTCGTTACCCGCACCGCCCACGAGCGTGTTGGCCAGATCGTTGCCGGTACCCGCAAAGTTGCCGCTGCCGGCGAAAAACAGATTCTCGACGTTGGCACTCAGGGTGTAGCTCGCGAGCGAGGTCCAGACCGTGTCGCTGCCGGCACCGGCGAGCTCGACCGCCTGGTCCCCAAGGTCGGTGACTTCATAGATATCGCTGCCGCCACCGCCGGCCATCGTGTCGACACCTGCGCCACCGATGAGGACGTCGTTACCCGCACCGCCCGCCATCTCGTTGTTGAGCACGTTGCCGGTGCCCGCGAAGTTGCCGCTGCCGCCGAAAAACAGATTCTCGACGTTGGTACCCAGGCTGTAGCTCGCGAGCGAGGTCCAGACCGTGTCGTTGCCGTCACCGAGGTTCTCGCCTACCACGTCCCCAAGGTCGGTGACTTCGTAGATATCGTTGCCACCACCGCCGGCCATCGTGTCGGCACCTCCGGCACCGATGAGGATGTCGTTACCCGCACCGCCCACGATCGTGTTGTCGAGCACGTTGCCGCTGCCCGCGAAGTTGCCGCTGCCGCCGAAAAACAGATTGTCGACGTTGGCACTCAGGGTGTAGCTCGCGAGCGAAGTCCAGACCTCGTCGATGCCGCCACCGGCGAGCTCGGTCACCACGTCCCCAGCGTCGGTGACTTCGTAGATATCGTTGCCAATACCGCCGGCCATCGTGTCGGCACCGACGCCGCCGATGAGAACGTCATTGCCCGCGTCACCATTGAGGATGTCGTTGCCGCCCAAGCCGTTCAGGATGTCGTTGCCATCACCTCCGCTGGCCACGTCGTCGCCTGCCGTGCCGATGAAAATGTCGACACCGGCGGTACCGACAAACACATCACCGACCACTGTCGTTGGCGCGGAGAAGACCCGCTCCAGCGTGCCGAGGCCATCGGTGAAACTCGCGACAACGCGAAGGCTCAATCCGACCTGCGCCGGGGTCGGCGTGAAGGTCGAGCCCGTCGCGCCTGCAATGTCCGTGAAGGACACGCCGATACCCCCTACTTGCCACTGATGCGTGACCACCCCAACTCCGTTGGCGTCGGTGAACGCATCCGTAGCGGTCAAGGCCGAGCCTTCCGTCGGGGTCGTATCGCTGATCAGCACCGTGCCAACCGGCAGGACGTTGACGGGGCTGCCGCCGAGCGGTGCAGTTGGCGCGGTCTGCGCCGAGAATATGCTTTCCAGCACGCCGTGGCCGTCCTGATAGATGGCCCTGACGCGCAGCGCCAGCCCCAGCTCAGCCGCGGTCACCGTGAAGGTCGAGCCGGTGGCGGTTCCTAGCCCCCCTCCGAGCGCAATACCAATGTCGTCGAAGATACCGGTGCCTGGGTTCGTTTCAACCTGCCATACGAAGGCGATGGGACCGGGGATCGCACCGCCTACAGTGACATTGTCCGCATCGCTGACGGTGTCGGCCAACACCGTCAACACTTGGCCAACGGCCGGCGTGCCATCGCTGATCCTCAGCAAGCCCACCGGCTCGGCATTCAAGCCCGCCACCAGGACCCGCGACTGATCGGCGAACTGCAGCCGCTCGATACTGCTGAGCCTGTCAGTGCCGTCCCGACCGACGACGCTGTCGGCCACGGTGATCGTGCCGTCGGCGTTCTCGATGACGGTGTAGTCGGCCAGAAGGCCGGTGTACAGGGCCGTGTCGAAGGCGGGGGCATCCGTCAGGATCTCACGGACGGCGACGAGTTGGCCGGGGTTGTAGGTGCCGCTGAGCATGAGCGGCTCCAACTGGACCATGCTGTCGAACGTTGCGATCTCCGGACCTGTGCCATCAATGTTCTGCCGCACACTGATACGTACGTTGAGCCACTTGTCACCGTCGACCAGGTCATCGCCACCACCACCTTCGATGATGTCGCTGCCGCCGCCGCCGAGGACGATGTTGCCGGCGCCGAACTGATCGTCTGCCGTGCCCACAATGCCATCCGGGCCGGCTGCTGCGGTGCCGACGAACGAGCGCAGGCCGCTGACCAGGTCGAAGTTGGTGAGCACGCTGCCCTGAGCACCGGCAGCCGCGATCACGGTGGCATCGGCATCATCGCCACGCAGGATGTCGCTGAAGTGCGATCCCGTCAGACCTTCCACCAGTTGGAACCGAGCCACGGTTGCGGCCAACTCCGGCAGTGGCGGCGCGATAGCGATCTCGGCGAGGCTCAGGTCGACGGACACGCCGAACGGGTCGTCCTTGAAGCCGGCCCAGTCGTAACCGGAGCCACCCAGGTAGCGGTCCCCCGCGCCGCCGTTGCCGAACATGATATCGTCGCCACCTTCAGCCATGAATCTGTCGGGCGCGCCGGTGCCTATGAAGATGTCGTTACCGCGTATCAAGTCGAGCCCGTTCGGGTCGAAATTGTCGCCGGGAGCACCATCGGCGGTTCCCCTCTCGATCCAGTCGTCACCTTCGTTACCCATCAGTTGTTCGTCGGCGAGACTGCCCATGATGAAGTCGTCGCCCGCGCCGCCGAAGACCTCCGAGGAGTCCTCGCCGGTGACGATGAAGTCCTTGCCGAAGCCGCCAAGGTTCAGATTCACGCCGCTGCCACTGTGGATGACGTCGTTGCCGTCGCCGCCATGAATGGTGTCGTCGCCGCCCATGTCGGTGATGATGTCATCGCCGTCGCCCCCGACCATGAAGTCGTTGCCGTAGCCACCTTCGAGGCGGTCATTGGCACCGTCGCCATAGAGCGTGTCGTCGCCGTCGCCGGAAACGAGAATGTCATTGACGGCCGAGCCACCGAGCACCACATGGTCTTCGCCGGTGTACTGCAGGTAGTTGGTATCAGGGCCGACCGTCGCAGGGTTGTCCCGAATGACCAGCGGCGTGAGGAGGATGCCGCCGACAGGATCGGTATTACCGGGCAGGTCGTCGATGGTGCCCACGATGCCGTCCGGACCGGCAATCACACTCTCGTTGAACTGCCTGGCCGGGTCGACCTCCAGGGTAAAGGCCGGAGTCAAGAACATGACAGCTGGGAGGTGGGTCGCATCGGTGTTGGCCATCACCAGTCTCGCGAACGAGTTGTTCTCCAACTCGGTGACGAAGTTCAGCCCCGCATTGCGTTCCAGGTAGTAGAAGCGGTCGGCGTTCTGCAGCTTCTCCATCTGGGTCTCGAACACGAAGTTGAAGGTCGAGCCGAGCATGCCGCCAAACGGCATTTTTTCCTCGGCGAGGCCGCCGATCCAGAGGTCGATGTTGTCCAGACCGGTAATGGTGACGCCGGTCGGGCCACTCGCCCAGGCGCCGGTGCTATTGAGGAAGTCCAGCCGGTCCGCCGGCTCGCCGGCGCCGCCCAACACCAGGAGCGAGGCCGCGGCGCGCTTCCCGTCGAGCGTGGTGGCGCTGGTAATGGAAGCGTGCGTGCCATAGGCGGCGATGAAGTTGATCAGCGATTCCGGGTGCTTCAGGTGTTGCACCAAATCGGCCCAGCTGATGTAGGGCTTCAGGTTGCTGTCGCCGGTCGCGGTGTAGAACTCACGACGCGCCTCGTTCAGGGTCGGAATCCCGGTATCACGGCCGCGCGCGATGTTGATGGCGGGCAGGTCGAGCGGCAGGCCCAGCAAGTTGTTGCGCACCGCTTCAGTGACGAACTCATCGATCTCGTTGCCGACCTGGCGCGTCAAGCCGCGGACGATGGCACCGGCCGCCTGCTCCGGGGTCGGGCCGCTGGCCGCAAACGCCAGCGGATTGAGGAAGGCCTGAATCAGGCCGATCTCGCTCGAGGCGAAGTTGGGGTCCAGCCGGTCAATGGTCTCGGTCAGCATCGAGTGGCCGAGGCGGTAGACCGCGTGCGCGAACTCGGCGACGATCGCCGGGTCGATCTCGGTTTGATAATTCTGGTGTTCGCCAAGGAAGGGATCGATGTTCGGCTGAATGGTACGCGCGAACTCTTCGAACACCAGGTGCTGGTACTGCATCTCGGTACCGAATCTCGCCGCCTGGAACAGGCGCTCTCCGTTCCAGTGCAAGGCAGCGATCTCAGCCGCGGTTGTTGGCAACACCAACAATTGGGCATCAGGCATCAGCCACTGGTTCAGGAAGTTGACATCGTTGGAGGCGATGGCCACATCCTTGGTGTGCTGGACCAGACGGTTGTGCTCCGAGTGGAAAATCGCGTGGACGGTGGTCAGGCCGATGTTCTCGTTGACCCGGCCGTCACCGGCGATGTAGTGCGCGTCGAGCAGTTCGTTGTCGTAGAAGCCTGCGGCTACCGGTCCGCCGGCAACGAGGTCGGCATCGGCCGTCAGTGGCGCACCGGTCTGGCTGTCCACCGGAACGGCGCTGTGGGCGATATCGATGAGGAACTGGTGGCCGGTGCGCACGGCATTGACCAGGCTGATCGGCGCAGCAGGATTACCCTCGACGAGAACATCATCGGCGGTATCAGCAATACCATCCGGGCCCCTCATCATGACCATCGGGAAGCCGTTCGGGCCCTTGATGAAATTGCCGTAGGCGTCGGTGGCGAGCAGCGGCACGTTGTCGAAGTCGGCATCGGTAAGATTAATGCCAAGCAGATCGCGCGCCTGCGCCTTCACCACTTTCCAGGTGGCCATCCCACCGATTTCGACGTCGTCCGCAGTGCCGAACAGGCCATCGGCGCCCAGGTCACGATTGGTGATCAGCCTGCCGGTCGCCACCGGATCGCCGGCGGCATTGAACTCGTAGGCGCGCAGGAACACCTGGTGCGAAGGGTGCGAGGTATAGGTCTGGTTCTGGTCGACGAACGGCGTGGTGGTGTTTGAAGCCTCGTGGATGTCGTCGGCGGTGCCGAGGATGCCATCAGGCCCTGGCAGGTTGGTGGCCCGCGTCAGCACCATGAAGTTGGTCGGGCTGCCCGGAACGAACAGCGGATCGTCCGGCTGCAACGGGATGAACACCGTGCCGCTGCCGCCCTTGGTCACCAGGTCGAGGCCGTGGTCGAAGAACTGACCGAAGAAGGTCATCCACGGGTTGAACGGCGCGGACAGACCCACGTCCGGCGACTGGTTAGGCATGAAAAAGGTCTGGAAGGTCGTGCCGTCGGTACGGGTTCCAGTAATGACCTGCGCACCGTCCTTCAAGACATCGTCAACCGTGCCGAGGATGCCATCCAGACCGGGATCGAACGCGGCCGCGACCGCTGCCGGGTTGTTGGCGGTGTTGTCGGCGATCAGATTGCTGATGGTCCGTGGCTGCGAGTCAGTCACCAGGCCGCTGGTCTGAGCGTAAGAGGTTCCCGCTTCCGCCGTATCGAACTGCGCCGGAACCAGTCGCGGGAAGAGCGTGTCGGCTGCACCGAACTCGGTCTGACCCGCCACCAGGTTGTTGAGCGACCCGTCGACCGTGCGCAGGCCCAAAGGCAACCGTGCATTCGGCAGCAAGCCGAGGAGATCCTCACCGGCTGCATTCCTTTCCGAGATCAGAATCTGGTCGAGAATGAACTGCAGATCGGCCCGGATATAGTGCACACCCGTGCTGGCGACCGGAGTCTCGGCCGGCAGCGGGGCTGCCGCTGGCGGAGCAACGCCGGCTACGACCGCTGCGGTTGGAGCAGAGAACGCAGTCTCAAGCACACCATTTTGATCCTTGTAGACGGCCCTGACGCGCAATTCCAGCCCGGCGAGATCCGGGGTCACCCTGAAGGTCGGCCCGGTTACGTGCGCCAATGCTGCGCCCCCGTCCGCAAGACGGGTGATGTCCTGAAAGACGCCCGTACCCGGGACTGCTTCGAACTGCCAGTAGAAGGCGATCGGTCCGGTGATGGCACCGCCGGCGTTGTCGGCATCGGTCACGTCGGCAGCCGATACCCTCAGCAGTTGACCCGTGGTCGGCGTAGCGTCCGGGGTGTTGCTGGCAGCGTCAAGGATGGTCAGCAAGCCCAGCGGGTCGTTGTTGAGCCCGACCCCGCCAGGCAGGGTGAGCGACTGATCGTTGAACTGCAGCCGCTCGATATTGGTCAGGCGGTCGGTGCCGTCGCGACCGACGACGCTGTCGACCACGGTGGTCACGCCGCCCACAGTGGTGACGGTATAGTCGAGCTGGTTGCCAGTGAACAAGGCCGTATCGAAGGCGGGGGCATCCGTCAGGATCTCGCGGACGATGACCAACTGACCGGGGTTGTAGGTGCCATTGAGCATGAACGGGATCATGGACTCCATGCTGTCGAAGGTGGCAATCTCCGGCCCGGTTCCGTCAAGGTTCTGGCGCACGCTGATGCGCACATTCAGCCACATGTCGCCGTCGATCAGGTCGTCACCGCCGCGGCCTTCGATGATGTCGCTGCCACCGCCGCCGAGGAGGATGTTGCCCGCGCCGAACTGATCGTCTGCCGTGCCCACGATACCGTCCGGGCCGGCTGCAGCCGCGCCAAGAAACGCCCGCAGACCGTTGACGAGGTCAATATTGGTGAGCACGCTGCCTGGGACACCGGCAGCGGCGATCGCGAGCGCGTCGGCATCATCGCCGGTCAGCATGTCGCTGAACGCCGACCCCGACAGTCCTTCCACCTCGGGGAACTTGGTATGCACGCCTGCAACCGAAGGCGACAGGGCCGATTGTTCGAAGGCGATGCGGGTCATGTCCACAGTCACGCCGAAACGATCATCCTTGTAGGTGGCCCAGTCGAAACCGGACATGCCCAACATCTTGTCCGGGCCCTCACTGCCGATGAAGATGTCATCGCCGCCTTCACCGATCATTTCATCGAAGCCGCCGTCACCGCTGAAGACGTCGTTGCCGCCGGTCAACTCTTCCAGCAAAGCCAGTGGCAGGTTACCGGCGAAATTGTCGCCGGGGGAGCCGTCCTGGGTCCCGACCTCGATCCAGTCGTCGCCATCGCCGCCCATCATTTGTCCGTTCAGCCGGCTGCCGAGCATGAAGTCATCGCCGGCGCCGCCGAAGACCTCCGAAAAGTCCTCGCCGGTGACGATGAAATCGTTGCCGGCGCCGCCGAGGATGATATTGATGCCGTTGCCGCCGTGGATGACGTCGTTGCCGGCCCCGCCGTGGATGACGTCGTCGCCGCCCATGTCGGTGATGATGTCATCGCCATCGCCACCCTCAATCTCGTCATTGCCGTAGCCGCCTTCGAGGCGATCATTACCGGCGTCGCCCCAGAGCGTGTCGTCGCCGGCGCCAGAGACAAGAATGTCATTGCCGGCGGTACCGCCGAGCACGACATGGTCTTCGCCGGTGTACTGCAGGTAGTTGGTATCGGGACCGACCGTCGCGGGGTTGTCGCGAATGACAAGCGGTGTGATCTCGACCCCGTTGATCATCATGCCGCCAGTGGGATCGGCACGGCCATCGACGCCGAGCCCCGTGTGCTGCAGGGTCGGATCGACCTCGAGCGTCCAGGTCGGGGTCGAGAAGATTAGGCCCGGGAGATGGGTCGCGTCGGTGTTGAGCATCACCATCTTGGCGAACGAGTTGTTCTCGAGCTCGCTCAGGAAGTTGAGTCCCTGGGTGCGGTGCAGGTAGTAGAGCCGGTCGCCGTTTTGCAGCTTCTCGAGCTGGTCCTCGAAGACGAAGTTGAAAGTCGAGCCGAGCATGCCGCCGAACGGCATTTTTTCCTCGGCCAGGCCGCCGATCCAGAAGTCGATGTCATCAACGCCGGAGATGGTGAAGTCGTCTGCGGTGTTCGGAATACCGTCCGCCCCGGCGTTGTTCGCCCAGACACCGGTGCTGTGGAGGAAGTCCAGGCGATCCACCGGCTCACCGACGCCGCCCAACACCAGGAGCGTGGCCGCTGCGCGTTTCGCGTCGAGCGTGGTGGCGCTGGTAATGGAGGCGTGCGTGCCGTAGGCGGCGATGAAGTTGATCAGCGATTCCGGGTGCTTCAGGTGTTGCACCAAATCGACCCAGCTGGTGTAGGGCTTCAGCTGGCTGTCGCCGGTGCCGGCGTAGAATTCACGGCGCGCCGCGTTCAAGGACGGGATGCCGGTATCGCGGCCGCGCGCGATGTTGAGGGCGGGCAGGTCGAGCGGCAGGCCCAGCAAGTTATTGCGCACCGCTTCGGTGACGAACTCATCGATCTCATTGCCGACCTGGCGCGTCAAGCCGCGGACGATGGCGCCGGCCGCCTGCTCCGGGGTCGGGCCGCTGGTCGCAAACGCCAGCGGGTTGAGGAAGGCCTGAATCAGGCCGATCTCGCTGGAGACGAAGTTGGGGTCCAGCCGGTCAATGGTCTCGGTCAGCATCGAGTGGCCGAAGCGAAAGACCGTGTGCGCGAACTCGGCGACGATCGACGGATTGATTGTGTCATCGAAGTCAAGGAAGGCATCGACCTGCGGTTGAATGGTGCGCGCGAACTCTTCGAACACCAGGTGCTGATACTGCATCTCGGTGCCGAATTTCGCCGCCTGGAACAGGCGCTCACCGTTCCAGTTCAAGGTCGACAGATCAGCAGGAACAGCCGTGACGGGCGTCAGCAGCCACTGGTTCAGGAACGTCAGGTCGCCGGCGGCCGCTGAGGCGAGGACCGTGTCCTTGGTCTGCTGGACCAGCCGGTTGTGCTCCGAGTGGAAGATGGAGTGGACGGTGGTCAGGCCGATGTTCTCGTTGACCCGGCCGTCGCCGGCGATGTAGTGCGCGTCGAGCAGCTCGTTGTCGTAGAAGCCTGCGGCCACCGGGCCGCCGGCAACGAGGTCGGCATCGGCCGACAGTGGCGCACCGGTCTGGCTGTCCACCGGGCTGGCATTGTGCGCGATGTCGATGAGGAACTGGTGACCGGTGCGGATCGCCAGCGATGCATCGATCGGCGCCAGCGGATTGCCCTCGAGCAAGCCGGTCGCGGTCACGATCTGCGCAAAGCCGTTCGCCCCCCGAATGAAGTTGCCGTACGCGTCGGTCGCCAACAGCGGCAGGTCGAGGACGTCGAGATCGTCGAGATCGATGCCAAGCATGTCGCGCGCCTGCGCCTTCACCACTTTCCAGGTGGCCATGCCGCCGATTTCGACGTCGTCGGCAGTGCCGAACAGGCCATCGGCGCCCAGGTCACGATTGGTGATCAGCTTGCCGGTCGCCACCGGCTTGCCGGCGGCATCGAGTTCATAGGCACGCAGGAACACCTGATGCGAGGGATGCGAGCTGTAGGTCTGGTTCTGATCGACGAATGGCGTGGTGGTGTTTGAAGCCTCGTGGATGTCGTCGGCGGTGCCCAGGATGCCATCGGGCCCGGGCAGGTTGGTGGCCCGCGTCAACACCATGAAGTTGGTCGGGCTGCCCGGGACGAACAGCGGATCGTCCGGCTGCAGCGGGATGAACACCGTGCCGCTGCCGCCCTTGGTCACCAGATCGAGGCCATGATCGAAGAACTGACCGAAGAACGTCATCCAGGGATTGAACGGTGCAGACAGACCCACGTCCGGCGACTGGTTAGGAATGAAAAAGGTCTGGAAGATCGTGCCGTCGGTACGGGTTCCAGTAACGACCTGCGCACCGTCCTTCAAGACATCGTCAACCGTGCCGAGGATGCCATCCAGACCGGGATCGAACGTGGCCGCGACCGCCGCCGGGTTGTTGGCGGTATTGTCGACGATCAGGTTGCTGATGGTGCGTGGCTGCGAGTCGATCACCAGGCCGCTGGTCTGGGTGTAAGAGGTGCCCGCCTCAGCCGGGCGGAAGACTGGAGTGGTCATGCGCGGGAAAATGTTGTCGGCTGCGCCGAACTCGCTCTGACCGAATCTCAGGTTGTTAAACGTCCCGTCGACCGTGCGCAGACCGAAAGCAAATTCCGGGTTCGGTATCAGGCTGGCGAGCGACTGGCCAGCAGTATCCGCTTCCGCGATGAAAATCTGCTGGAGAATGAACTCCAGGTCCGACTTGTTGAAATTGGCCATTTTGGATTGCCCTCGATCTGTCTGGGTAAAGGCACGGGACGAGAAAATCCTCCCGCGCCCAGTCAAGTGCTGGCTTGCGCAGCTTGTTAGTCATGTTTTTTTGCGAGAGCTCTGGCGTTAGCCCGGACCCGGGATACGCGCCTGGAATTCGCGTAGTGAATTGCTCGCCGGTCGATCAGGCAGAGCGGATACGAGCCATGGGCGGGCCATGGAATCTGGAAGTGAAGGCGAACGTCCTGGACAGCCCCATCCCTCTGAAAAAGCACGAAATGAGCGACATGATTCTGCTCCTCTCGGGAGAACCACCGCGCCTTGCGTTGCCAAAGCGATGGCAAGCTTCAGGCGGGCGCCCCCCCCGATAACTAAAACTAAAGTTCCATAGCAGATCTTTGTCAATATTACGTCGCTAAAACAGACGACTGGTGTTTTTTCCTCACAACTAGCTGTTTTTAAAAGACATATAGGCGGTTGAGTGCAGGTATAGAGCGAAATGTTATTTCGATTTGTTTCTCCGCCACCTACGCTGCTGCATAAGGGAGCAACGCAGCGATTTCGGAAGACTCGCCATCCATAGAGCGACCAGCCTGCGTGTCCACTAGCTGTTTACGGAACTACATTTACCGTTAGCTGTTGCGCCACAAGGGCAACCGGCTTTTCGAAGTGGGAGGACCAACATGCCCAAGCAGTCGAGCATCCGTTCAGAACTGGCCGACGCGCTCTTTCGCCTGCGCCGCAGTTTTTATTCGCTGGCTGCGTTCAGCGGTGTCATAAACGTCATGATGTTGACGCCAGCTATTTATATGCTGCAGGTTTACGATCGAGCCCTGGTCAGTCGCAACGTCACGACGCTGACGATGCTGACTGTCCTGGTAGTAGGTCTGTTCTTGCTGATGTCCACGCTGGAAATGGTCCGCACCCGCGTACTGATCCGGGTCGGCAACTGCCTCGACATGGACCTCAACCGACGCATTTTCACTGCTGCATTCGAGCGCAACCTGAACCGCGCCGGAGGTAACCCGGCCCAGGCCCTGCAAGACCTCGCGCAGGTTCGTCAATTCGTCACCGGCAACTCCCTGTTCGCTTTCTTCGATGCACCCTGGACGCCTATCTACCTGCTGGTCGCCTATTTGATTCACCCGATACTCGGACTGATCACGCTGATCGGCTCGCTGATTCTGGTAGCCCTGGCCTGGCTCACTGAAAAGGCGACGCAGAAGCCGCTGGCCGAAGCCAATCAGGCCGCCCTCTCCTCCGGCCAGTACGCCAACAACAACCTGCGCAACGCCGAGGTCATCGAGGCCATGGGCATGCTGCCGTCGATCAGCAAGCGCTGGTACCAAAGCCATTTGCGCATTCTGGAAATGCAAACCCTGGCCTCCGATCGTGCCGCCTTGATCAGCAGCACCGGGCGCTTCGTGCGGATCACTTTGCAGTCGCTGATCCTCGGCGCCGGCGCGCTGCTGGCGATCGAAGGCAAGATCACCCCGGGGATGATGATTGCCTGCTCGATCCTCACCGGCCGCGCACTGGGTCCGGTGGAACAGGTCATCGCGTCGTGGAAGCAATTGCTCGGCTGCCGTTCGGCCTGGGGCCGGCTCAACGAGATGCTGCAAGACTTTCCGCGCCGGCCACCGAGCATGTCGCTGCAGCGGCCAATGGGCATGCTGGCGGTGGAGAATGTGTATGCCGGTGCCCCGGGGACCACCAACACGATTCTGCGCGGTGTGAGCTTCAGCCTTGTCCCCGGCGAAAGCCTTGGCATTATCGGTCCGTCCGCCTCGGGCAAATCCACCCTCGCCCGCCTGCTGGTTGGCGTCTGGCCGACGCAGGCCGGCAAGGTGCGCCTGGACGGCGCGGACATCTTCAACTGGAACAAGGGCGAACTTGGCCCCTGGCTCGGCTACCTGCCACAGGACGTGGAGCTGTTCGAGGGCACCATCGCCGACAACATTGCGCGCTTTGGCGAAGTGGACAGCGAAGCGGTCATCCGCGCCGCCAAGATCACTGGCGTGCACGAGATGATCCTGCGTTTTCCGCAGGGTTATGACACCCGCCTGGGCACCGATGGCAGCCCGCTATCCGGCGGCCAGAAGCAGCGCATCGCCTTGGCCCGCGCGCTGTATGGCGAGCCCAATCTGATCGTGCTGGACGAACCGAACGCCAACCTCGACGACGTCGGCGAAAAGGCCTTGGTCGATGCTCTGGCCGAACTCAAGGGCCGTGGCGCCACCGTCATTCTGATTTCTCACCGTCCCAACGTACTCTGTGCCGTCGATAAGGTGCTGATGCTGCGCGACGGCGGCGTGCAGATGCTAGGTACGCGCGATGAGGTATTCGCAGCGCTGCGCAAGGCCAGTGTGATCCCTGCAGGCGCATCAACTCCGCTGGCCTCCGTCAAAGCACGGGAGTGACCGATCATGCAAATGAGCCAACATACCGAGATGATTACTGCCGATCCCAGGAGCGTGGTAGACCTGGACGTCGGCAAACCCGCGCGGTGGGGCGTGTGGCTGGTGCTTGCCGGCTTCGGCGGCTTCCTCCTGTGGTCCTGGCTGGCGCCACTGGATGCCGGCGTGGTAGCGACAGGCACGGTCAAGGTCACCAGCAATCGCAAAGCCGTGCAGCATCTGAGCGGCGGTACCGTGGAGGCCATTCTCGTTCGCGAAGGCGATCTGGTGACAAAAGGCCAGGAGGTGGTCCGCCTCGATTCACTGCGTGCCGCTGCCGAACAGGGGGCGGTCAGCGCCCAGTACATCGTCAGCAAGACGGTGGAAAACCGTCTGGAAGCGGAACGTGACGACCGCGATGTGGTGAACTTCGATCCTGAACTGCTCAAGCGATTCAAGGATGACCACCGCCTCGAAGCCGCCATGGACCTGCAACAGCGCCTGCTCGACACCCGGCGCGCCGGTCTCGCTGGCGAAATCAGCATCCTGCAGGAGAACCTGGCGGCGTCGGCAGTGCAGCTCAAGGGCCTGCAGCAGGTCTATAGCGCCCGCGCCTCTCAGATCAGTTTCCTCAACCAGGAACTGCAAGGCACCCGCGTGCTGACGGCCGAAGGCTATGTGCCGCGCAACCGCCTGCTTGAGCTGGAGCGCAGCAACGCCGACCTCGCCGCCGGCCAGGCCGAGAACCTCAACAACATCGCCCGGGTGCGTAGCCAGACCACCGAAATCAAGCTGCGCATCCTGCAGCGCCAGCACGATTACCTGAAGGAAGTCGAGTCGCAGCTGACGGAAACCGCCAAGGAAAACACTACCCTGGCCGACCGCTTGCGCGCCCTCGACTACGAAGTGACCCACACGGTGATTCGTTCGCCGATCGACGGCATGGTCCAGGCCCTGAGCATCGCAACCGTCGGCGGGATCATTCAGCCCGGCTTCAAGATCATGGAAATCGTTCCGGTCAACGAACCGTTGCAGGTCGACGCGATGATTCCCGTGCAGGCCATCGACAAGATGTTCCCCGGCCTGCCCGTGGACATTTCCTTCCCGGCTTTCAACCATGCCCAGACGCCAAACATCCCCGGCCGCGTGATGACCATCTCCGCCGACCGTCTGATGGACGAGGAAAGCAAGCAGCCGTTCTATCTGGCCCAAGTGGAAGTCACCCCCGATGGCATGAGCCTGCTTGGCACCAATCACATTCGCCCCGGTATGCCCGCCAGCGTCACCATTAAGACCGGCGAACGCAATATGTTGAGCTATCTTCTTAAACCAATGCTCGAACGTGTGGACAGCTCATTCAAGGAACAATGAAATGGACCGTCATTGCCTGCTCTTCTGCCTGCTGGGGTTGGCCTTGCCGGCCGACGCCATGGACCTCAAGCAAGCCTGGGATCTGTTGCAGTTCCAGGGCCCTATCTACCAGGCCGCCGTGCATGAAAAAAAGGCCGGCGGGGAAAACCGCGCTATCGGCAAGGCCGGCCTGCTACCGCAGATCAATGCCTCGGCCTACGACAACAAGGTCAACGGCACACAACGCCAGAGCGGTATCGAAAGAGATCTCGACTACGACTCCAAGGGCGCTAACGTGCGCCTGCGCCAACCACTGTTCAACAAACAGAAAATGGCCGAATACCGCCAGGGTCAGCAGCGTGCCGACTACAGCAACGCAGTATTCGATGCCAAGAGCCAGGACGCCGCGGTGCGCTTGGCCGAAAGCTATTTCGATGTGCTCCTGGCCAGCGAAACCATCACCCTGGCCAAGTCCAAGCTGAACGCCTTCGACGAACAACTCGCCTCGGCGAAACGGCGCCTGGAACTGGGGGCCGGCACCGTCACCGACGTCGACGAGTCGACCGCTCGCCGCGACCTCGCCGAAGCCGAACTGATCGAAGCGCAAGACAACCTGATCAACGCGCGCCGCAAGCTCGAGGAATACATCGGTGAAACCCCCGAATCGCTGACCACCTTGCGTCCGAATTTCGATACACCACCGCTGCAGCCGAGCAACCTGCAGGAGTGGTTGGTCAAAGCCCAGACCGACAGCCCCCTGCTCCATGCGCGCCGCTATAGCCGCAACCTCGCCGAGGAAGAAGTGAAGCGCGCCAGGGCCGGCCACTGGCCAACCCTGGATTTCGTTGCCGGCTACACCGCGGGTGAGAGCCAATCACTCTCCGAGCTGAATCAACGCAACCGCTACAGTTCGGTCGGACTGGAAGTCAATTTCCCGCTGTTCAGCGGTGGCGGCGTCAGCGCGCTGACACGCCAGGCCAGTGCCAATAGCGACAAGGCCTCGGATGAACTGGACGCCGCACGACAGGAAGTCATCACTGGAACCACCCGTGAGTATCAAGGCATCCTGAGCGGCGCCAAACGCATTCGCGCGCTGGAGAAGGCCGTAGCGTCCAACGAACGCTCACTGGCATCGTCACGCAAGGGTTTCAAGGAGGGCGGCACCAGCACCAACTCGGACGTTCTCAATGCCGAAGAACTGCTCTTCGTCGCACGCCACGATCTGTTCGAGGCCAAGTTGCGCTATTTGATGTCGCGCCTGCGCCTGGCCTCTTCGGTGGGCAGCCTGGGCGACGACGATATCGACCAGATCAACAACTACCTCGGCCCGGAACTGCTGGTCACCAACTGACGCTCACCTGCCGGTCGGTCAAGCCGAATGATGGCAGACCGGCGCCCCTCCTCCCAAGATCCCCATCCAGCCATTCATGGCCGCGTCGCGGCGCAGAAAGGCAGCCGCCAGCGAAAAAAACAGCCAACGCTTGAAATTTGCCCACTAAGGCCTTGATTCCCTTTATGCTCGAACCGGTTCCAGGCTGTAAACTGTTTCCCCATGCGCAAACTTTTGTACCTGACATTTTCCATGGCGTTGCTCGCCGCCCTCACGACCTACGCGATGTGGGCCGCAGACCGGCCGGTGGGTCATTACCTTTCGGATCTGCGGATCAACCTGGCTGTCGACCAGGGCACGCCTGCGGACCGTGGCAATCTGTTGGGCATTCAGCCCGAACTGTTTCCCACCGATTATCAAAGCCCCGAGCGTTTGCACCGCAAGCTCGCGGCCTATCTGCAAGCAGCCCGGGACCAGGGTCTGTTGAACGGCAAGACCGTCGTCGTGTTGCCGGAGCACGTCGGTACCTGGCTGATGGTCAGCGGCGAGAAGGATGAGCTGTATCAGGCCAGCACCCTCAAGGAGGCCATGAACTGGCTGGCGGTGAGCAATCCCCTGAAGTTCGCCAAGGCGTTGATCAGCGCCGAGGGTGGCAACCGTCTGGACGATGCCCACCTGCGCATGAAAGCCAAGGCGATGGCCAGAGACTACCAGGCATTGTTCGGAGGGCTGGCCAGGGAATTCCACGTGACGCTGGTGGCGGGTTCCATCGTACTGCCCGAACCGAGCATCATCGACGGCACCTTGAGAATCGGCCGCGGCGCGCTGTACAACAGCAGCGTGGTGTTCAACAGCGAGGGCCTGCCGATCGGCCAGCCCCAGCGCCAGATACACCCGTTCTTCGCAGAACAGAACGGGATCAAGGCGAACGGCGAGCACTCGCTCAATGTCGTTGATACCCCCGCCGGAAGGCTGGGCGTATTGATCGGTCACGACAGCTGGTACCCGGAAAACTACCTCAAGCTCAACGACCAAAGCGTACAACTGGTCGCGGTACCGGCCTTTGTTGCCGGCCGTGGCACCTGGGATCAACCGTGGCGTGGCTACAGGGGCTCGTCAGCGCCGACATCGGTCATCTTGAAGCCTGGAGAAGTCAGTGAAGGCCAGGCCTGGCAGCGCCTGAATCTCACGACCCGGACACCTGCCAGTCAAGCCGTCGCTGGCATGAGTGTGTTCCTGCGGGGTCAGTTCTGGGATCAGGGCAGCGCCGGACACAGTTTCCTCAGCAGCAACGGCCAGCATTTTGCCGACGGCAATGCCCATGGTGCGCGTTTGCTGAACCTCTGGTTGTAGCCATGAAGCCGCAGCCGATGCGCCTGGGCGATCTGTCGGTGGGCTTTGTTCATAGCCTGGCCGATGCCGTGCGCAGTCATGGCGTCGATCCTCAACCACTGCTCGATCAATACGGCCTAGATGCCGGACGCCTGAGCGAAGCCGGTGCCCGACTGTCGATACCGCGCTACATGCGCCTGGGCCACAGCGCCATTCAACTGACCGGCAACCCGGCCCTTGGTTTGCGCATGGGCCAGCTCAGTCGCCTGAGTCAGGCTGGCCTTGCTGGCGTCACTGCGGCCCAGGCGCCGACGGTACGTGAAGCCGCCCGCTGCCTGATTCGATTCGAAGCCTTGTATGGCTCCAATTATCGGGGTCAATCAAGCTTTCACGAAGACGCCCAGGGCGCCTGGCTGCGCTTCTATTCGATCAGCCCCTATAACGCCTACAACCGCTTTGTGGTGGATTCGATCATCGCCGGCTGGTTGCAGCAATTGTCCAGTGTCAGCCCTGCCCCGCTGCGCGCCGAACGCATCGAGATCGAATTCGAGGAGCCCGGTTACCGCACGGCCTATGACGTGTTGGGTGACTGTCCGATTCAGTTTGGCGGCGAGCGCAATCAACTGCGCTTGAGCCTGGAAAGTCTCGCCCAGCGCAACCCCGAGCATTGCCCGAGTACTTGGCGGCATTTGCTGCAACTGTGTGAGCGAGAACTGGAACAACTGACACGCACCCGCAGCCTGCGCGAACGCATCATCGCGCTACTGGGACCCTTGCTCAATGGTGGCCGGGAACCCGACCTGCAAGAGGTGGCGGCACGCCTGAAGCTGCCCACCTGGACCCTGCGCCGCAAGCTCGCCGAAGAAGGCACGCAGTTTCGTGCAATTCTCAACGACACCCGTCGCGACCTGGCCATGACCTACATACGCGACACCGAACTGGCGTTCGGAGAGATCGCCTACCTGCTGGGTTTTGCCTCAGCCGAAGCGTTTCAACGCGCATACAAACGCTGGAACGGACAGACCCCCGGCGAATTTCGCCGCAGTCATCGCCAATCCGCCTGATGCCTACAACTCGGTAGCGTCTTCCGCCGGCTCCAGTGGGTCCAGTTCGAAAGCCTGGTACTCGAGTAGCTCTTCTTGATAATCGTCCATTTTTGAATCCCCCAACCCATACTGAAAAACGTCTGAATAAATGACCAATTCCCAGAGCATAAAGTGCCCGCGTGAAAGAAAAATGACGCGGACACGACACTCTGTCGCTACTGAATAAAACGTAGCAGCTGGTCAGGAATTTATCATCGGATTTTTTCGCGGGAGGCCACAGAACAGTGGTCTTGGTTGACGAGGGTCAATCTTTTGGCTGGCCACGGGATCGGGTCATCCGACCCGATCCCGTGACGTCTCGATCACTGACCTGAGGCAGGCATCGCCGGGATGGGTTCGCTCGGCGCAGGCAAGTCACTCGGGTTCGACGGTGGCGTGACGATTTCCTGGAACGATGCAGGCTCTACACGCTCGATCGGCGTGATCGGCGCCGCTTCAGGAGGCGGGGCAACCGGCTCGGAAGCCGCTGGAGCCGCCTCAATGGATGCAGGTGCAGGTGCAGGCGCCGGTGCAGCAGGCTCTACAGCGGGAGCTGCTGCCGGGGCAGGTGCCAGTGGTGCCGGCGCTGCCTGGGCTTCAGGCATGCCCAGGTCCGTTTTCGGCTTTTCGGGGATGTGCGCAGCCTTTTTCGCTTCCGGCGGCAGGAACAGTTCGACCAGTGCGAAGAAACGCTCGTAGAACTTGGCAGACGATACGGTTTCGCTGGCGACCTTGACCATCGAGTCATCGGAGGAGCCGATCGGCATCGACACCGAGCCCAACACACCCACACCGAGACTGGCGGAGTTGTTGGTCTTCTTCAGCGCATAACGATCCTGCAGGGCGTTGGCGAATACGGTCGCGTGGTGCCCTTCGCTGCCGTCATCGGTACAGACCACGCTGAAGCTGATCTCCATGTGGTTCTCGCCGGTCTGCTGGAAGCTCTTGTGACCGCTGACCAGCTTCGAATCGTTACTGGTGATGATGTAACCCTGGCTGAGCAAGGCACGACGAGCGGCTTCACAGCTCTGGGTATCGGTGACCGGATAGTTTCGGGAAAAGGTACCGGAGTCGTCGAAATTCTCATGCTCATAGATGGCGGTCTTGTTCGATGAACAACCGGCCGCAGTAGCAAGCACGGCTGCCAGCCCGACAACCCGCATGGGAAGTGATTTAAACATTGAACATCCTGAGGAAAACGGTTCGGGGCATATTGTGCAACAGATCGATGCTTAGCGGAGCATCGATCGTGTCTTAAAACGGTTACAGGCTGATTGACCCCGGTTTTGCGCAAAAGTCACCGCGGCAAGTGACGTACGGCCAAACAAAAAGACCCCGGCCTTCCGGCCGGGGTCTTTTGTGCAGCGCTAAACCTGATCAGGCATCAGTAACGCTTGATTTCCGCCTGGCTTTCCAGCTGCTTGCGGTAAGCCGCGAAGTCTTGCTGGCCAATGCGCGAAGCGAGGTAGCGACGATACTGTGCTTTCTCTTCTTCGGTCGGCGCCGCTGCTTCGTTCACGCCATTGAGGCGCACGATCATCAGGTTGCCATCACCCAGCGTCACGCTGGTGAAGGTCGGCTTGTCCTTGGACGCAGGCTTCGCCATGCGGAACAGCGCTTGCAGCACCGCAGGGTCGACCCCTTCCTGAGCACGAGTCGCCGCTTCCGTGACTTTCCAGGCCTGGCCGTCGACCGCCTGATCCAGCGGGGTCTTGCCATCGCGCAGGCTGGCAATCAGGGCGTCAGCCTTGGTCTTGGCATCGGCGCTGGCGTGTTCCTTGGCCAATTGCACACGGATCGCAGCAGAGACGCTTTCCAGCGGCAATTGCGAAGGCTTCAGGTGCTCCTTGGCACGCAACACGACCACGGTTTCCGGATCGAGCTCGATGGCAGTGCTGTTCGCACCCTCATCCAGGACCTCCGGGCTGAACGCGGCAGTGATCACGGCACGGTTGGCTGCAATACCCTCACCACCTTCACGGCCGAACGGCTTGGACGTGTGGACGTTCAGTTTCAGGTCTTGTGCCGGTTGCGCCAGGTCCGACGCTTCGAATGAAGCGTCTTCCAGTTGCTTGGTCGCCTCGACAAAACGCTGTTCGACCTGCTGGGCCTTCAATTCGCGGGTCAGCTTGTCTTTCAGGCTGGCGAATGTCGGAACTTCAGGCGCTTCCACGCCCAACAGCTTGATCAGGTGGAACCCAAAATCGGTGCGAACCGGCGCGGAAACCTGGTCCTTGGCCAACGAATACAGGGCTTTCTCGAACGCCGGGTCGTAGACGCCAGGACCGGCATAACCCAGGTCACCGCCGTTGTTCGCCGAACCCGGATCCTGGGAGAATTCCTTGGCCAGCGCCTCGAATTTCTCGCCCTTGGCCAGACGAGCCTGGATCTCTTCGATCTTCGCCTTGGCTTGCGCCTCGGTGGTCTTGTCATTCACTTCAATCAGAATGTGCGCCGCCTGGCGTTGCTCGGACAGGTTCGCGATTTCTTTCTGATAGGCCGCCTGCAGGTCTTCGTCATTGACGCTGACCTGATCGAAGAAGGAAGCCTTCTTCAGCTCGAGGTAATCGATGACCACCTGATCCGGCGTCATGAATTCCTTGGCGTGCTCGTCGTAGTAGGCCTTGACCTCATCGTCGGTCAGCTTCACCGCTGCCGGGTCGGCCTTGATGTTCAGCGAGGCGAAATCGCGGGTCTGTTTTTCCAGACGGGCAAACGCCAGTACCTGTGCATCGGTCACGAAACCGCTACCGGCGAGACCGGCACGCAGCTGACCAATCAGCATTTCCTGAGCCAGCATCTGGCGGAATTGCATGCGGGTATAGCCGAGTTGGCGAATCACCTGGTCGAAACGCTCGGAGCTGAACTTGCCATCCACCTGAAACTCAGGCGTTTGCAGGATGACCTGATCCAGAGCCGCTTCGGAAAAGGCGAATTTCGAGTTTTCTGCGCCTTGCAGCAGCAGTTTGCGATCGATCAGGCCCTTGAGAGCCGACTCGCGCAGCATTTTTTCATCGAGCAAGGAAGCATCGAAATCCTTGCCCAGCTGTTGCATGAGCTGACGGCGTTGCATATCGACCGCCTGGCTCAGTTCGTTCTGGCTGATTTCTTCGCCATTGACCTTCGCCGCTTCATTCGTGTTCGTCGTGGCCTGAAAAATGGCGTCGAAACCGGTCAAAGCCATCAGTGCAACGATGACCCCGATAATAGTCTTGGCAATCCAGCCTTGTGAATTGTCCCTGATATTCTGCAGCATGCGTCCCCCAGAAACGGTTGAACTTCAAAAATTAGGCAACCGTGGAGCGTGGGTAGAATCCGGATAGAAGAAAGGCGCATCCGAGGATGCGCCTTCTCGTAACTGGCGGAGCGGATCGAGGGGCTCGAACTGGCGACCCTCGGTGTCTTGAACCGGCGACCTGCAGTCAGGACTGCCGCTCCGCTGCCAAGTCAGGCATGACCCCGACCCGGATGGGTAAAAACCTGAATCGAACTTAGTTGACAGCTTCTTTCAGTGCTTTACCGGCTTTGAAACCTGGTTTTTTGGCTGCTGCGATTTCCAGCGTCTTACCGGTCTGTGGGTTACGACCAATGCGAGCCGGACGATCAGTTACGGAGAAGGTACCGAAACCAACCAGAACAACAGAGTCGCCAGCCTTGAGAGCGCCAGTGACGGATTCGATTACAGCGTCCAGCGCACGGCCAGCAGCAGCTTTCGGGATATCAGCGGATGCAGCGATAGCATCAATCAGTTCCGACTTGTTCACTCTAAGTCCCCTTATATCTATTTGAGTATGATTCTAAGTTTTTTTGGTGAAAGCAAAAACGAGTGCTGAATGGCCTACAGACACTTAAGAGCCGCTTTATAACAAGGGCTCTAAAAAGCTGTCAAGAAAGCCCCCCAGGCAAATACGTACTAATGCGTGCTAATTCTTTCCTTAGAATCTGCGTCGCGTTTCTCATCCTTCGCGACTATCTCCGGAGCCACGTCCGGCAAGGGCTCCGGCGCGTATTGCAACGCAATTTGCAGGACCTCGTCAATCCATTTAACCGGTTTAATCTGTAGATCCTGCTTGATATTGTCCGGAATCTCTTTGAGATCGCGCACATTCTCTTCAGGAATGATCACAGTCTTGATTCCGCCACGGTGGGCAGCCAACAGTTTTTCTTTCAAGCCGCCAATGGCCAAGACCTGGCCACGCAACGTGATCTCGCCGGTCATGGCGACATCCGCGCGTACCGGAATGCCGGTCAATGCCGATACCAGGGCCGTGCACATGCCTACACCGGCGCTAGGGCCATCCTTTGGAGTCGCCCCTTCCGGCATATGGATGTGTGTGTCGCGCTTCTCATGGAAGTCCAGAGGGATCCCCAGGCTCTTCGCCCTGCTGCGGACAACGGTCAAGGCCGCGGTGATCGATTCGACCATCACGTCACCCAGGGAACCGGTCTTGATCAACTGGCCCTTGCCCGGTACGACGGCCGCTTCGATGGTCAGCAGTTCGCCGCCCACCTGAGTCCACGCCAACCCGGTCACCTGGCCAATCTGATCCTGCTGCTCGGCCAGGCCGTAGCGGAATTTACGCACGCCCAGGAAGTGCTCCAGCATGTCTGCGGTGACTTTCACCGAGAAGCGTTTCTCCAGCGCATGTTCCTTGACGGCCTTGCGGCAGACCTTGGCAATCTGGCGCTCCAGCCCACGCACACCGGCTTCACGGGTGTAGTAGCGGATGATGTCGCGGATCGCTTCTGCGTCGAACTCCAGCTCGCCTTTCTTCAGGCCGTTGGCCGTAATCTGCTTTGGCGAAAGGTATTTGACGGCGATGTTGATCTTCTCGTCTTCGGTGTAGCCCGGCAGACGGATCACTTCCATCCGGTCCAGCAACGCCGGCGGGATGTTCATCGAGTTCGAAGTGCACAGGAACATCACATCGGACAGGTCGTAATCGACTTCCAGATAGTGATCGTTGAAGTTGTGGTTCTGCTCGGGATCGAGCACCTCCAGCAACGCCGATGCCGGATCGCCACGCATGTCGCTGCCCATCTTGTCGATTTCATCGAGCAGGAACAGCGGGTTGCGGACACCCACTTTTGTCATCTTTTGAATCAATCTTCCTGGCATCGAACCGATGTAAGTACGGCGATGGCCACGAATTTCCGCCTCGTCACGCACGCCACCGAGGGCCATGCGCACGAATTTGCGGTTGGTGGCGTGAGCAATCGACTCCGCCAGGGACGTTTTACCCACCCCGGGAGGACCGACCAGGCACAGCACCGGACCACGAATTTTCTTCACGCGCTTTTGCACGGCGAGGTATTCGAGGATGCGTTCCTTGACCTCTTCGAGGCCATAGTGGTCGGCATCCAGAATGTCTTCTGCACGCGCCAGGTCCAGGCGCACCTTGCTCTGGGCCTTCCACGGCACTTGAACCAGCCAGTCGATGTACGAACGCACCACGGTCGCTTCCGCGGACATCGGCGACATCTGCTTGAGCTTGTTCAGCTCGGCCGTCGCCTTGGCCAGCGCGTCTTTCGGCAGACCGGCGGCATCGATACGCTTTTTCAGCTCTTCGACTTCGTTGTGGCCTTCGTCACTGTCGCCGAGCTCTTTCTGAATGGCCTTCATCTGCTCATTCAGGTAGTACTCGCGCTGACTGCGCTCCATTTGTTTCTTGACGCGACCGCGAATGCGTTTTTCGACCTGCAGCAGATCGATCTCGGCATCCAGCAACGCCAGAACGTGCTCGACCCGGGCCGACAAATCGATGATTTCGAGGATTTCCTGCTTCTGTTCGATCTTCAGCGCCATGTGCGCGGCCATGGTGTCCACCAGGCGGCCTGGCTCATCGATGCTGTTGAGCGACGACAGGACTTCAGCCGGGACTTTCTTGCCCAACTGCACGTATTGCTCGAACTGGGACAGCAAGCTGCGGACGAACACTTCCGACTCGCGCTCTGGCGCTTCAACTTCGTCGATCAGGGAGACTTCGGCACGGCAGTGACCGTCCACTTCGCTGAAGCGCTCGACAGCGCCCCGCTGCTCGCCTTCGACCAGAACCTTGACCGTTCCGTCAGGCAGCTTGAGCAGCTGCAGAACGGTGGCAATCGTACCAACGCGATACAGGGCATCTTCACCGGGATCGTCGTCAGCCGGGTTTCTCTGGGCCAGCAGAAGGATCTGCTTGTCACCCGTCATCGCAGCCTCGAGGGCTTCGATGGATTTCTCGCGCCCCACGAACAGCGGGATAACCATGTGCGGATAAACCACGACATCACGCAATGGCAGGAGAGGCAATTCGATGGTTGTCTTCATGATTTCGCCTCTACGGCGGCCATAAGGCCGTAAACAGATGGAAGTAAGCTTGAAACCAAGATGGGGGCTGCCCAGGAAAAAAACAAGCGGATAAAAGAACCACTTGAAAGATTGCAGCATACGGAAGCTGCCGCGACGGGCCGAATACGCCTTCAAAGACCGCCTTCGCTGGCAAGCCGGCTCCTGCAGGCCAGATCCCGAAATAGCAAAGGGGCCCGAAGGCCCCTTCTTTATTCAAGCTGCGTGACGCTTATGCGTCTGGCGCAGCCTTGGCGGTCGGCTCACTGTTTTCATAGATATACAGTGGCTTGGACTTGCCTTCTATCACGCTTTCATCGATCACTACTTTGCTCACCTCCGATTGCGAGGGGATTTCATACATAGTGTCGAGCAATACACCTTCGAGAATCGAACGCAGGCCACGGGCACCGGTTTTACGCTCCAGGGCACGCTTGGCGACCGATTTCAGAGCGTCGGTCCGGAATTCCAGATCCACGCCCTCCATCTCGAACAGCTTGGCATACTGCTTGGTCAGAGCATTTTTCGGCTCGGTGAGGATCTGCATCAATGCAGCCTCGTCGAGCTCGTCCAGCGTGGCAAGTACCGGCAGACGACCGACGAATTCCGGGATCAGACCGAACTTGACCAGATCGTCAGGCTCGACTTCACGCAGGGACTCACCGACTTTCTTGCCTTCTTCCTTGCTGCGCACTTCTGCGTTGAAACCGATGCCACCCTTGGTGGAACGGTTTTGAATGACCTTCTCAAGACCAGAGAACGCGCCACCGCAGATGAACAGGATGTTACGGGTGTCGACCTGCAGGAATTCCTGCTGCGGATGCTTGCGACCACCCTGAGGCGGAACGGAAGCGACCGTGCCTTCGATCAACTTGAGCAGGGCCTGCTGCACGCCTTCACCGGAAACGTCCCGGGTGATCGACGGGTTGTCAGACTTGCGCGAAATCTTGTCGATTTCATCGATGTAGACAATGCCCATCTGGGCCTTTTCCACGTCGTAATCGCATTTCTGCAGCAGCTTCTGAATGATGTTCTCGACATCTTCACCCACGTAACCCGCCTCGGTGAGGGTAGTTGCGTCGGCGATGGTGAACGGAACGTTCAGCAAGCGGGCCAGTGTTTCGGCAAGCAGGGTCTTACCCGAGCCTGTCGGGCCGATCAGCAGGATGTTGCTCTTGCCGAGTTCGACGTCGTCATTCTTTTTGTCACGCTGATTCAGGCGCTTGTAGTGGTTGTACACCGCTACGGCCAGAACCTTTTTCGCACGCTCCTGACCAATCACATACTGATCAAGGATGCCGCTGATTTCTTTAGGCGAAGGCAATTTATGCGCGCTGCTTTCGGCCTGTGCTTCCTGCACCTCCTCGCGGATGATGTCGTTGCACAGGTCGACGCACTCGTCGCAGATAAAGACCGAGGGGCCGGCAATCAATTTGCGTACTTCATGCTGGCTTTTGCCACAGAAGGAGCAATAGAGCAGCTTGCCGTTGTCCTCGCCGTTGCGGGTGTCAGTCATTCGTTCGATCCAAATCCGATAGGCTTGCAACACAAGATGAAGGCTATTGCGGGCTTTTTCAAGCCCGCCGGTGATCGGACCCGCCGACCAACCTTATTTTGAGCTGCTTATTTTAAGCGGGGCGCTGGGTGATCACTTCATCGATCAAGCCGTACTCACGCGCGGCGTCTGCACTCATGAAGTTGTCGCGATTGGTATCGCGCTCGATTTCTTCGAGAGTGCGCCCGCTGTGCTTGGCCATCAGCGTGTTGAGACGCTCACGAATGAAGAGGATTTCCTTGGCATGGATTTCGATATCCGACGCCTGACCCTGGAAACCGCCCAGTGGCTGGTGAATCATCACACGCGAGTTCGGCAGGCAATAACGCTTGCCAGGTGCACCGGCCGTCAGCAGGAACGCGCCCATGCTGCACGCCTGACCGATACAGGTGGTCGACACGTTGGGTTTGATGAACTGCATGGTGTCGTAGATCGACATGCCCGCCGTCACCGAACCGCCCGGGGAGTTGATATAGAGATGGATGTCCTTGTCCGGGTTTTCCGCTTCAAGGAACAGCAGTTGCGCACAGATCAGGTTGGCCATGTAGTCCTCTACGGGGCCCACCAGAAAGATCACCCGCTCCTTGAGGAGACGCGAGTAGATGTCGTAGGCGCGCTCGCCACGAGCGGACTGCTCGACAACCATCGGGACCAGGCCGCCGGCGGCCTGGATATCAGAGTTCTGCTGAATATACGAATTACGGAACATGCTCTGCAGTCACTCCCAAATAGTTATGTCTTGAATACGCATAAGCCAGCTCGAAGGCTGGCTTATGGTGTTTGCTTCTTACCGCAAAAGTGATCAGTCGGCTTGTGGTGCTTCTACCGGCTTGACTGCTTCTTCGTAAGAGACCGATTTGTCGGTCACGCTAGCTTTCTGCAGAACAGTATCCACAACTTGCTCTTCCAGCACAACCGAGCGAACTTCGTTCAGCTGCTGGTCGTTCTTGTAGTACCAGGACACAACTTGCTCAGGCTCCTGGTAGGCCGAAGCCATTTCCTGAATCATCTCGCGAACGCGGGTTTCGTCAGGCTTGAGGTCGAATTGCTTGACCACTTCAGCCACGATCAGACCCAGTACTACGCGGCGCTTGGCTTGCTCTTCGAACAGCTCGGCCGGCAGTTGGTCAGGCTTGATGTTGCCGCCGAACTGCTGAACAGCCTGCACGCGCAGACGGTCAACTTCGTTGGACAGCAGAGCCTTTGGCACTTCGATCGGGTTGGTGGCCAGCAGACCGTCCATTACCTGATTCTTGACCTTGGATTTGATCGCCTGACGCAGTTCACGCTCCATGTTCTTGCGAACTTCGGCGCGGAAGCCTTCCAGACCGGTTTCCTTGATGCCGAATTGAGCGAAGAATTCTTCGGTCAGTTCTGGCAGCTTTGGCTCGGAAACGGTGTTGACGGTCACGGTGAACTCGGCGGTTTTGCCAGCCAGGTCCAGGTTCTGATAGTCCTCTGGGAAAGTCAGGTTCAGAACGCGTTCTTCACCGGCTTTTGCGCCAACCAGGCCATCTTCGAAACCAGGGATCATGCGGCCGGAACCCAGAACCAGCTGGGTACCCTTGGCGGAACCGCCAGCGAACACTTCACCGTCGACCTTGCCGACGAAATCGATGTTCAGCTGGTCTTCGTTTTGAGCAGCGCGATCGGCCACTTCGAAACGGGTGTTCTGCTTGCGCAGGATGTCCAGCATCTTGTCCAGATCGGCATCAGACACGTCAGCGCTCAGGCGCTCTACGGTGATACCTTCGAAACCGGCAACGGTGAACTCAGGGAACACTTCGAATACGGCTACGTATTCCAGGTCCTTGCCCGCTTCCAGGGATTTTGGCTCGATCGAAGGCTGACCAGCCGGGTTCAGCTTCTGCTCAACCACAGCTTCGTAGAAGGAAGACTGGATCACGTCGCCTACAGCTTCCTGGCGAGCGTCAGCACCGAAACGGCGCTTGATTTCGCTCATTGGCACTTTGCCTGGACGGAAGCCAGCAATTTTGGCCTTTTGGGCGGTCTGCTGCAGACGCTTGTTGACCTGGCTCTCGATGCGCTCAGCCGGCACGGTGACGCTCATGCGGCGCTCAAGAGCAGTAGTATTTTCAACAGAAACTTGCATGGATATTCCTCGTTGCACAGACGTTAGCCGGCCGTTTCCGACCCCAGAATCAAGGGCATGCATTCTAGTGGGTCAAACTCAAGAAGTCACCCTACTGAAAACGGGTAAAAACGCAGCAGGCAATTTATAGGTGCGAATGCACGAATGCACCTCGCCCCGATGGCAAATACAACCAATCACGCCAGGGCTCTGCGCCAACCTTTCCCTATATAGAGAAGGTCGCCAATCATCTCCCTGACAGCCGATCTCGCAAGCAAGGCCGGCGGGCAGGACAGCATCATCGAGAAACATAAATACGACGAAACGCCCGCCCCTGCGACCCGGAACCTGCGGCCGCCGAAACAAAAAAGGCGCCAGACTTTTCAATCTGGCGCCTTTCGAAATATGGGGTGGACGATGGGGATCGAACCCACGACAACGGGAGTCACAATCCCGTGCTCTACCAACTGAGCTACGCCCACCATATTGCCTGTTAAAGAAGCCAAACAACTTCTTTATCAAGCTCCAGCCAGGCCAATTGCCTGAATGAAGCTTTATTTGGTGCGGATGAAGAGACTCGAACTCTTACGCCTCGCGGCGCTGGAACCTAAATCCAGTGTGTCTACCAATTCCACCACATCCGCGGATGAAGCCTTTAAAGCAAAGGCGCCAGACTGTTAATCTGGCGCCTTTCGAAATATGGGGTGGACGATGGGGATCGAACCCACGACAACGGGAGTCACAATCCCGTGCTCTACCAACTGAGCTACGCCCACCATATCGCGCTACTTGTGCCAAAGCTGCCTAATGGCGCACCCGGCAGGACTCGAACCTGCGACCATCCGCTTAGAAGGCGGATGCTCTATCCAGCTGAGCTACGGGCGCCTTGTTAGCTGTAACCTTGGAGGACTACAAACTAAGTGCTTTCCAGTCTTGCAGAATCGTAATCCTGCTCAACCTTCCTAACCAGTGCTAGGCTGTGCCCGACAAGTGCGACGAATAGTATAGAGCCCCCCGAAGGTCGTCAAATCCTTTTTAAAAAAAATTCATTTAATTAAAGGAGTTAGGGGAATTTGCAGACCAAGCGCCTTTGCCCTCACCGCATGACATGCGAGAATGCGTTCTCTTTTTTTCCCCTCTCGATGGTTAATCACGCGCAATGACTGCACAACTTATCGACGGCAAATCGATCGCCGCCAGCCTGCGCCAGCAGATCGCCCAACGTGTCACCGAGCGTCGCCAGCAAGGCCTGCGCACGCCCGGCCTTGCGGTGATCCTGGTCGGCAGCGATCCTGCCTCTCAGGTTTATGTCTCGCACAAGCGTAAAGACTGTGAAGAGGTCGGCTTTCTATCTCAAGCCTATGACCTGCCTTCCGAAACCACTCAAGAAGCGCTGACCGAGCTGATCGATCGCCTGAACGACGACCCTGCAATCGACGGCGTCCTGCTTCAACTTCCGCTTCCCGAACACCTGGACGCCTCCAGGCTGCTGGAGCGCATTCGTCCGGATAAAGACGTCGACGGTTTCCATCCTTATAACGTCGGTCGCCTGGCCCAGCGCATTCCACTGCTGCGCCCATGCACCCCCAAAGGCATCATGACCCTGCTGGAAAGCACCGGTGTCGACCTTTACGGGATGGATGCCGTGGTTGTCGGCGCGTCCAATATCGTTGGCCGCCCGATGGCGATGGAATTGCTGTTGGCCGGCTGCACCGTGACGGTCACCCACCGCTTTACCAAGGACCTGGCCGGCCATGTCGGCCGTGCGGATCTGGTCGTCGTCGCCGCCGGCAAGCCGGGCCTGGTCAAGGGCGAATGGATCAAGGAAGGCGCGATCGTGATCGATGTCGGCATCAACCGCCAGGACGACGGCAAGCTCGTCGGTGACGTGATCTACGAAACCGCCCTGCCCCGCGCCGGCTGGATCACCCCGGTACCGGGCGGCGTAGGCCCGATGACCCGTGCCTGCCTGCTGGAAAACACCCTGTACGCCGCCGAAACCCTGCACAGCTGAGTTTCAACGCGCACGCTGTCAGCGTGACAAGGAACCCCGCCCTGGCGGGGTTTTTTTTGCCTGCGAGTAACACCGACCGCCCGCCGGAAAATGACTTTTTTTTCATGTTTCTCAGGACTTTCACCTGTTACTTGAACAACCATCGACAGTTATTCAGCCATACTCCAGAATGACGCGCTTTTCAGGAAACAGTCCGTTACAGAACGGCTTATCAACACTTTATGAGTCTGCCAGCGTGAATATCCGTCTTTCCATCCTGAGCCTATTTTTTGCAGTTGCAGGGACTTTCATCACGCCCTTCGCCAGCGCTGGCGAAACCACCGCAGCACCGCGAGATACGAAGACACTCAAGCTCGCTTCCGGCAGCTCCTTGCTGCTGGACATGCAGACCAACAAAGTCATCTACGCCAGCAATCCTGACGTGGTAGTGCCGATCGCTTCCGTCAGCAAGTTGATGACTGGCCTGGTCGTGGTCGAGTCTCGGCAGAACATGGACGAATACATCAACATCAACATTAGCGACACACCGGAAATGAAAGGTGTGTACTCCCGGGTCAAGCTCAAGAGCGAACTGCCGCGCCGGGAAATGCTGCTGATTGCCCTGATGTCATCTGAAAACCGAGCCGCCGCAAGCCTGGCCCACCACTATCCGGGTGGCTATGCCGCGTTCATTGCTGCAATGAACGCCAAGGCCCGGGCCTTGGGCATGACCAATACCCATTTCGTCGAGCCGACCGGTCTCTCCCCGCGCAACGTTTCGACCGCTCGCGATTTAAGCAAACTGTTGATCGCCGCGCACAAGTACCCGCTGCTGACCGAGCTGAGTACAACCAAGGAAAAGACCGTTTCGTTTCGCAAACCGAACTACAGCCTGGGTTTCCGCAACACCGACCATTTGGTCCGCAAGCCGGATTGGGACATCCAGCTGACAAAAACCGGCTTCACCAACGAAGCCGGTCACTGCCTGGTGCTGGTGACCCGGATGGCTAACCGCCCGGTGGCCTTGGTGATCCTTGACGCCTATGGCAAGTACACCCACTTTGCCGATGCCACGCGCATGCGTAATTGGGTAGAGAGCGGAAAGAGCGCGGACGTGCCTTCCGTAGCCTTGCAGTACAAGGCAGACAAGAACCTCAAGCAGCGGCAGAGCGGCGTGGTAGAAGCGTCGAAGTAACCTTGCTGCAAACGCATGAAAAAGCCCCGGACATCCGGGGCTTTTTTTCGTCGCAAAGTTAGTCGTTAGGCAGCGGCATCTGGTCGTCATCCGGGATACCGTCGCCGGTACTTGGATCTCTCCAACCCTTCGGCTTTTCAGTGGGCGCCACCGTTGGCCGTGCCAGGGGATCCCTCAACGGGCTGTCGGGATCCATCACCGGATCGGTGCTTTGCTCGGGGGTTGTGGGGACAGTTTCCGGACGTTTGTCGTCGAAACTGGAATCGGTAGACATACACACCTCCATTGGACCTAAGGCTTCAGATCACCCAGTGGATCGTAGGGCTTGGCCGGAGCCTTGGGGTTGTCACCCGGTTTCACGTCCCTCGGTGCCTTGGCGGGCCCGATCGGGTCGACCTGAGGATCGGCAAGGTCCGGGGAGTCGGGATCGAAACCCAGCTCATTGCCAGACGAATGCTCGGATGAGTGTGGACCGACCGGCGTAGTTGAATGAGCCATGGGCGCCTCCTGTATCAAGGCCCGGAAAGATCCGGGCCTTTGCAGGTTAGAGGCTGGCATCGGGCGCTGGTGCCCGGAGGGTGACGAACGGACTTACTGTGCGGCCAAGGCTTTTTTAGCTTTTGCTGCCGCCGGCTCCTGGCCCGCCTGAGCCAGATCATTGGCTGCCTTGAGCCAGCGTTGCTGATCGACCTGGGCGGGAATCTGTGTCGGACTCTGGATCAACACTGCCCAACCGCCGGCATCCTTGAACGCCGATTCAAAAGAACCGAAGCTCATCAACGTCCGCTGACTCATGCCTGCGCGCAGCAGCACGGTCTGCTTCTGACGGTTGTACCCGGTGAGAATCGCATAACGCGGTTCGGCCCACATCGCCGAGCCTTCGGTGAAGCGCACCATCACCGGATAACCGGCCGCGACCTGGGTCAACAAGGCTGGCAAGGTCGCGTCAAGGGGATAGACCACCATCCCGTATTCACGCGCGAGGTTCACCATGTTCTGTTGCAACTGGGCTTCGGCGCCCGGTAAATGCAGCGGTTTGTCGAGCAAACCCGGCGTAATCACGATGTTCTGCTGGGACAGCATGCTGGCCAGCACCTGCGGTCCGCTTTGATTGGCCACACCCTTGTAGAAGCGGCCACTGAGTTCGACCCGCTCCGGCAGACGCTTGATCTCAGGTGCAACACTCCCGGCGCAACCCGCCAGCGCCACCACACATCCCGCCATCAGCGCCGCCGACAGCATTCGAGAAAATACCCGCACCATCATCACTCTCTTGTTCAGGCGCCAGGCAACAATATTCCCGGCAAGGCCGTTGATCATAGGACGCCGCGCGACAGCGGTATAGCCTTAACCGGCAGTTGTTTGCATTCGATAGAGCGAACTGGTTGGTGACTGCCGACTTTCGGTCAATAGCCTGAAATACAGCAACGGCTAGACTGTTCCTTGAAGAGACGACAGCGAAGCGTGAGTGCCCATTGAAGGGCAAAGAGGAGGCACCGATGAGCCTGACCATGATCATTGTAATGTTGGTTTGCGGCTGGCTGGCGGTAGCCGCCGCCATGCTGTGGGGCGTGCTGCGCATTACTCGCCGCCACCATCACCCTGTCCAGCCGGCGCCTGCGCAAGAAGCGGACAAGGCACCGAGCCAGCACGCCAACGCTCACTGACACCACCTTTATCCGAGACCAACAAAAACGGCCGCCTGCACTCCTTCGAGTTCAGGCGGCCGTTTCTTTTAGCGGCGGTCAGACTTCAGTGGCAACCCGCTTCTGCCTGGAGCGACGGGACATCATGTTCAACACCTCGATCGCAGCCGAGAATGCCATGGCCGCATAGACGTAGCCTTTCGGTACATGGGCGCCAAAGCCTTCGGCAATCAGCGTCATGCCGATCATGATCAGGAAGCCCAGGGCCAGCATCACCACTGTCGGGTTGTCGTTGATGAACTTGGCCAGCGGATCAGCCGCCAGCAACATCACCAGTACCGACACCACCACCGCGATGACCATGATCGGCAAATGCTCGGTCATGCCGACAGCGGTAATGATGCTGTCGATGGAGAACACCATATCCAGCATCAGGATCTGACCGATCGCGGCAGCGAAGCCCAGGGTCACGGTCGAGGTCGCCGACTTCGGATCTTCCGGTGCCGGGTCCATGCTGTGATGGATCTCGGTGGTCGCCTTCCACAACAGGAACAGGCCACCGG
>NZ_JAGYGG010000037.1:0-57896 GCF_019947335.1 Pseudomonas sp. BF-R-24 | reverse complement strand
TTCTCGCGGAGTAACTTGTGATGCTGATAATCTGTTGACTAGCAGTCTGACCCCACAAGCACCCACACGAATTGCTTGATTCAGTTGTTAAAGAGCGGTTGGTTAAGATCTTTCGTCTCAACCGAGGTGCGCATCTTACAGCGCATCTTTTCAATTTGCAACCTTAAAAGTTTCTGATTTTTCAACAAAATCAACTACTTAAACCAAGAGCCACATCAAACTGCTCGTTAGCGGGAGGCGAATAGTACAGCATTAAAATCCGAGGTCAACCCCCCCACCTGAAAATTCTTCTTCCTTGCCAAAGCACCCGGGCCGCCACCATGAGAACCTCCAGCATCTATATAAAGCACTGGGGCAGCAACGAACCCAAACCACATCACCTGGACATATAGATACAACAATGGTGAGAAAGCCCTACGGCAAATGGATACCCAGGGGATCCCAAGAGCATGACGGGCATCACGTCAAAAATGCCGGGACACGAAATGCCCTCCCCGACCAATACGACAGAAACGAAAAAGCCCCTGAAATGTTTAACCACTTCAGGGGCTTCGTCTTGTTCAATAATGGCGGAGAGATAGGGATTCGAACCCTAGGTACCGGTGAAGGTACAACGGATTTCGAATCCGTCCCATTCGGCCACTCTGGCATCTCTCCAACGGCGCGCATCATAACAACACTTTCGCAGGAAGCGAACCCCCTAAGCGAAATATTTCTGTGCTATCAGATGCTTGCGTCGGTTAAAGCGGTACGCCCAGGCGATTGGCGACTTCTTCATAGGCTTCGATGACGTCACCGAGGCCTTGACGGAAGCGGTCCTTGTCCATTTTCTTGCCGGTGGCCTTGTCCCACAGACGGCAGCCGTCCGGGCTGAATTCGTCGCCCAGCACGATGGAGCCATCGTGGAACACGCCGAACTCCAGCTTGAAGTCGACCAGCAGCAGGCCCGCGTCGTCGAACAGTTTGCTCAGGACTTCGTTGACCTTGAGCGACAGCTCTTTCATGCGCACCAGTTGCTCGGCGGTGCCCCAACCAAAGGCCACGACGTGGGATTCGTTGATGAACGGGTCGCCCTTGGCGTCGTCCTTCAGGAACAGTTCGAAGGTGTAAGGGTTGAGCTTCATGCCCTCTTCGACACCCAGACGCTTGACCAGGCTGCCGGCGGCGTAGTTACGCACGACGCATTCGACCGGGATCATGTCGAGTTTCTTCACCAGGCATTCGTTGTCGCCCAGCAATTTGTCGAATTGGGTCGGCACGCCGGCCGCTTCGAGCTTCTGCATGATGAAGGCGTTGAACTTGTTGTTCACCATGCCTTTGCGGTCGAGCTGCTCGATGCGCTTGCCGTCGAACGCCGAGGTGTCGTTACGAAACAGCAGGATCAAGCGGTTAGCGTCGTCGGTCTTGTAAACCGACTTGGCTTTGCCGCGGTAGAGTTCTTCACGTTTTTCCATGATGGGCTCCGCTTGCTAAGTAGATGGGCTAGGCGATATGTCGCCAGTCGAGCCCTGAATCTTGATCGGCCAGTTGCAGCCAGTCCGGGTCGCACCCAAGGGTGTCGACAAAACATTGCCGGGCCAGCCGCGGCAGGTTGTTCTTGCTGCTCAGATGGGCCAGGACCAGGTGTTGCAGGTCTTTCCAGCCCAGCTCGGCCACCAGGAATGCCGCCTGGTGGTTATTCAAATGCCCGAGTTCACCGCCTACCCGCTGCTTGAGAAAGTACGGGTAATGACCGCGAGCCAGCATGTCACGACAGTGATTGGACTCGATCATCAACGCATCGAGATCCCGATAGCCGTCCAGCACTTTGTCACAATACGAGCCCAGGTCGGTCAACAGGCCGAAGCGCCGTAAACCGTCACTGAAAACATATTGCGTCGGTTCTTGTGCATCGTGGGCCACGGCAATGACACCGATGCTCAAGTCGCCGATTTGCAGTTGATCGCCGCCGGCCAGAAAGCCTGCGGGCTCAATAGGTTTGCGCATCCCGCGCAAGGTCCCGCGACTGAGGTAGACAGGCAGATTGTAGCGCCGAGACAGCAAACCCACGCCATGCACGTGGTCGGCATGTTCGTGGGTCACGAGTATCGCGCTCAGCTGCGCAGGGTTCACACCCAGGCGCAGCAGGCGTTTTTCGGTTTCCCGCAGGGAAAAACCACAATCCACCAATACGTACGTATCAGCGCTGGCTATCAGCGTGCCGTTCCCTTGACTACCGCTGCCGAGAACGGCAAAACGCATAAGATCAGCCCAGGTTGTCCTGAATCTTGCTCAACACTTTACGCGCCACATCGGCCGGCGCCACGGTGTTGATGTTTTTCTCTACGGTGACCTGGACGTTCTCGCCAACCTTGCTCAGGCGAACCTGATAACGCTCGGCGCGGGCCTCAAGCTCTTCCTTGCTCGGCGCGCTGCCGAACAGGCTGCTGAAGAAGCCTGGCTTGTCGTCTTTGCTCTCGGCTTTTTCGGCCAGGTTGATGTAGTACAGGCCCAGGCTGCGGTTGATGTCTTCAACACGCCATTCGCCTTGTTCCAGCGCACGACCGACGCTCGACCAGGCACGATCCAGGTCGGTACCGACGTTCAGCACAGGGTTGCCGCTGCCGTCTTCACTCAGGCTGACACGACTTGGCGCGTCGAAATCGCGCGAAGCCAGCATGGAAACCGAACCGCCCTTCTCGGAGATACGGCTCATGCTCGCAAGCATGTCGTCGACCAGTGCCGCGTCCAGGCCAGTGTTGACCGAACGGTTGGTGAAGGCCACGTCGGCGGTGCTGCCGGCGGGACGCTCGGCGCTGACCACATAAACTTCACTGGTATTGCGCTGCACGCCCGGCTCGATGCGCACCCGCACGCGGGTTTCGCTGTCCGTGCTGACGCCGGCAGCGCTCAGGCGCTTGGCCATGGCCGCAGACAGTTCATCGGAATGCTGCCAGGTCGTGGTGAATTCACCGGTTTGCGGACGCTGTTCATCCAGACGGAAACCGTTGTCCTGGAAGAACTGAACGGCCACGGGCCAGACTTCAGCCGGCGGATTCTGCGCCAGGATGGAGCTGGAGCCGCCGCTCTTCTGCAGAGAGTAGGCACCGGCGTCAGCACCCGCGGTCAGCGGCTGCGGCCGAGGAACGATGTATTCGCCCTTGGCGGTGTCATCGGCCACGTTGCGCGGGATCGGCAACAGCGGATCCAGACGCTTGGCGGTACGGACATCCGGTGGCATTTGCATCGGTGCAGTCTGTTGCGCTTCCAGGTAATCGCTACCACGGTCACGGAAATAACCTTCCGGGCCCCAGATCCATCCACAGCCACTGGTGCTGGAGATAATCAAGGCAAGTGCGGAAAGTCCGGCCATTCGCTTCATGCGTTGTACTTCCTCAATTAAACCAGGACGCCGCACTGGCGCAGGGCCGTGCGCAGCGTTTCGTGACAAGGTGCGCTCAGCCAGGTCAACGGCAGGCGGATGCCTTCGTGCATCAGGCCCATTTCAACCAAAGCCCACTTCACCGGAATCGGGTTGGCTTCGATGAACAGGTCCTTGTGCAGCGGCATCAGTTTTTCGTTGATTGCCCGTGCAGTCTCGGCATCCCCCTTGAGGGCGGCCTCGCACAGATCGGCCATTTCACGCGGTGCGACGTTGGCGGTAACGGAGATGTTGCCCTTGCCGCCCATCAGGATCAGCTCGACCGCGGTCGGATCATCGCCGGACAGGACGATGAAGTCCTTGCTTACGCCGTCGAGGATGGCCTTGGCGCGCTTGAGGTCGCCAGTCGCTTCCTTGATACCGATGATGTTCGGCACGGTGGACAGGCGGATCACGGTTTCGGCCTGCATGTCGCAGGAGGTGCGGCCGGGAACGTTATAGAGAATCTGCGGGATGTCGACCGATTCGGCGATGTGCTTGAAGTGCAGGTAAAGGCCTTCCTGGGTCGGCTTGTTGTAGTACGGCACTACCAGCAGGCAGGCATCGGCGCCGGCTTCTTTGGCATTACGGGTCAATTCGACGGCTTCGCGGGTCGAATTGGCGCCGGTACCGGCAATCACCGGAATACGACCGTTGACCTGCTTGACCACGGCACGGATGACTTCGATGTGCTCGTTGACGTCGAGGGTTGCCGACTCGCCGGTGGTGCCGACGGCGACAATGGCATGGGTGCCGTTTTCAAGGTGGAAGTCCACGAGTTTGCTGAGGCTGTCCCAGTCAAGACGCCCCTGTGCATCCATGGGTGTGACCAGTGCCACCATACTGCCCGCAATCATGAAACCGCTCCTGCCGGAAAAAGAGAGCCGTAATGGTACTGGCGCCAAGATGCTTGCACAAGCGAAGTACTGTGCTGCCGCCATTCCCCTTGGCGCCGGTTTTCGCTACCCTTCAGACTTTGATCGGTACAGACAAGCTCGCGCGTCGGGTTTCAGCCTCCATTTACGGCATCACAAGCCCTGATCCAGCGTTGCCGCCTCTCGCTCCCGCCCTGCCGGAGCACGTCGCGACCTGCCGCTTGGGGTTTACTGAATTCGCATCCGCAGGCTCGCTCCCGGCAAAACGCCCTCTGGACGTACCGACCGCTCATCGCTTTAGGAATGCTGCATGTCCACCCCCACAGTTCGCGAACAATTCCTTGTTATCAGTGCCCTCGGCGCCAACCCCATGGAGCTGACCAACGTCCTGTGCCGCGCCAGCCATGAAAACCGCTGCGCCGTTGTCACCTCTCGCCTGACCCGCCATGGCGAATGCAGTGCCCTGGTGCTGGAAATCTCCGGTAGCTGGGATGCCCTGGCACGCCTGGAAGGCAGCCTGCCGGTATTGGCCAAGCGGCATGCGTTCACGGTCAACGTGGTGCGCAGCGCGGCCCTGGAAAACCGCCCTCAGGCCCTGCCGTACGTCGCTTATGTCAGCTCGGCCTACCGCTCGGACATCATCAACGAGCTGTGCCAGTTCTTCATGGACCACAATGTCGAGCTGGAAAACCTGACCTGCGACACTTATCAGGCTCCGCAGACCGGCGGCACCATGCTCAACGCCACGTTTACCGTGACCTTGCCGGCCGGCGTGCAAATCAGCTGGCTGCGCGATCAGTTCCTGGATTTTGCCGACGCGCTGAACCTCGATGCCCTGATCGAACCCTGGCGCCCACAGAACCCAATGTAAGGAAGCTTTCATGGCCGTTGCCATCGACCAACCGGTTGCCGATTTCCAAGCCCCCGCCACCAGCGGGCAAACCGTCAGCCTCGCCGGCCTGAAAGGCAAGCAGGTAGTGATCTACTTCTACCCCAAGGACAGCACCCCGGGCTGCACGACCGAGGGGCAGGGCTTTCGTGATCAATACGCTGCGTTCAAGGCCGCCAATACCGAAGTGTTCGGCGTGTCTCGCGACAGCCTCAAATCCCACGAGAACTTCAAGTGCAAACAGGAATTCCCCTTTGAGCTGATCAGCGACAAGGACGAAGCCATCTGCCAACTGTTCGACGTGATCAAGCTGAAAAAGCTCTACGGCAAGGAATACATGGGCGTGGATCGCAGCACGTTCCTGATCGACGCCAACGGCGTGCTGCGCCAGGAATGGCGCGGCGTGAAGGTGCCGGGGCATGTTGATGCGGTTCTGGCGGCTGCCCAGGCCTTGAATAAAGCCTGACTTCCGGGCGTTCTTTCGGACGCCATCGCGAGCAGGCTCGCTCCCACATTGGTTTTGTGTTCAACCCCGTGGGAGCGAGCCTGCTCGCGAAGAGGCCATCAGCCTCACTGAACAATCAAACCCGCCCCTTAAAGCAGCGGCGCCACCTCCGGCTCCTTGCGCGGCCAGGCATCCAGCACGGCCTTGAACAGCGTCGCCAGGGGAATCGCGAAGAACACCCCCCAGAACCCCCACAACCCGCCAAACAACAGCACTGCGCAGATGATTGCCACCGGGTGCAGGTTGACCGCCTCCGAGAACAACAATGGCACCAGCACGTTGCCATCCAGCGTCTGAATGATCCCGTAGACCGCCATCAAGTATATGAACTGATCGCTCCAGCCCCACTGGAACAGCGCAATCAGAAACACGGGCACGGTCACCACCACGGCGCCGACATAAGGCACCACCACCGAAATCCCCACCAGCAGTGCCAGCAGCGCCGCGTAATTGAGTTCCAGGACAACAAAGGCGATGTAGGTCACGCCACCGCAAATGAAGATTTCGATGACCTTGCCGCGAATGTAATTGGCGATCTGCCGGTTCATTTCATGGGCGACCCGGGTGATCAATGCCCGCTCACGGGGCAGGTAACCGCGCACCCACTGGCCGATCATGGCCCGATCCTTGAGGAAGAAAAACACCAGGATCGGCACCAGCACCAGATAGATCATGATGTTCACCAGCAATGGCAGGCTCGACAGCGAGAACGTCAGTGCCCACTGACCAAACTTGCCGATTTCGCCCCGCGCCGCTTCGATGGCCTGCAGTACCTGCTCATCGGACACCAGATGCGGATAGCGTTCGGGCAGCAGCAGCAACAGCGACTGCCACTTGGCGAGCATGCCGGGCAACTCGTTGAACAACGTGATCAGTTGATGCCAGAGCAATGGCACGACAACCACGATAAACACCAGCAACAGCCCCATGAACAATGCAAAGACCAACCCCACCGCGACCCCGCCCGGCACCCGCAGGCGCTCGAGGGTCACCACCAGCCCCTGCATCAGGTACGCCAGCACCATCCCGGCGAGCACCGGCGCCAGCATACCGCCCAGGGTCAGCACGGCGGTGAACGCCAGAAACAGCAGGACAGCCAGCACCACCGCTTCTTCATCGGAGAAATAGCGCTGAATCCAGTCGCGCAACACTTTGAACATCAATAATCCTTAGGAGTAAACGCAGCCGAATTCAGGCTTTTTTCAACCAGTAGCGGTAAACACCCGCCTCATCTTCTTCACGAAGCAGGGTATGACCGGCCAATCGGGCAAAGGTGCGAAAGTCGCGTTGCGAACCCGCATCGGTGGCGATGACCTTGAGCACCGCGCCACTGGCCAGCCGGTTGAGCTCCATCTTGGCCTTGAGCAACGGCAACGGGCAATTCAGGCCGCTGGCGTCCAGTTCAACGTCATGCTCTACAGCGTCGGTCATTGCATCACTCCGGGTCAGGTGGTTGTGTTGCCTAGAATATCTGGTCGCAACGCCGGTGTCCGGCTACAGTAAGGTCTTTGTCGACTAAGGCTTTGTGCATGACTTTTTTGCGCCCCACCCTGCTGACGCTCGCTTGCCTGCTCGCCTCACCGGGCTTTGCCGACGACCTGCCGTCACTCGGCGACGCCAGTTCTGCCATTGTCTCGCCGCAACAGGAATACCAGCTCGGCCGCGCCTGGCTGGCAATGTTGCGCAGCCAGGTTTCGCAACTCAACGATCCGCAGCTCAAGAATTACGTGGAATCCAGCGTTTACCGACTGGTCGAGACCAGCCAGGTCACTGACCGACGCCTGGAATTCATCCTGATCAACAGCCCGCAGCTCAACGCCTTTGCAGCGCCGGGCGGGATCGTCGGGGTGAACGGAGGTTTGTTCCTCAACGCCCAGACCGAGGGCGAATACGCTTCGGTACTGGCGCACGAATTGGCTCACTTGTCGCAGCGCCACTTTGCCCGGGGCGTCGAAGCGCAGCAACGCATGCAAGTACCGATGATGGCTGCATTGCTGGCGGGTATCGTGCTGGCAGCCGCCGGTGGCGGTGACGCCGGGATCGCGGCCATTGCCGGCACACAGGCCGCAGCCATCCAGGAACAGCGGCGATTCTCCCGCCAGAACGAGCAGGAAGCCGACCGTATCGGCATCCTCAATCTGGAAAAGGCCGGTTACGATCCCCGCTCGATGCCAACCATGTTCGAACGACTGGGGCGTCAGTACCGCTACGATGCCAAGCCACCGGAATTTCTGCTGACCCACCCGGTCACCGAATCGCGTATCGCCGACACCCGCAACCGCGCCGAACAGTTTCCAAAGGGCGGTATCGAAGACAGCATGCGCTACCAACTGATCCGCGCACGCGTACAGCTGATCTATGAAGAAACCCCGGGGCTTGGCGCCAAGCGCTTCCGCGCCCAGCTCGACGAGAACCCGAAAAACGACGTGGCACGCTACGGCCTGGCGATCGCCCAGATCAAGGGCGGCCAACTGAACGAAGCACGGGAAAACCTCAAGCAGTTGCTGGCCAAGTCACCCAACGAAATCATCTACAACCTGGCTCAGGTCGATCTGGATATCACCAATAATCGCCTGGCGGATGCCCAGTCCCGGGTTGACCGGTTGATGGGCCAATACTCTGGCAACTACCCGCTGAACCAGATTCGCGTCGACCTGCTGCTCAAGCAAAACCGTACTGCGGATGCGGAGAAAGCCCTCGAAAGCCTGCTCAAATCCCGCCCGGATGACCCGGACGTGTGGTATCAGGTTGCCGAAACGCGCGGCCTGTCGGGCAATATCATCGGCCTGCATCAGGCTCGCGCCGAATACTTTGCGCTGGTCGGGGACTACAAACAGGCCATTCAGCAACTGGACTTCGCCAAGCGCAGGGCTGGCAGCAACTTCCCGCTGTCTTCGCGGATCGACGCGCGGCAACGCGAGCTGATGGAACAAGAGCGCATGATCAAGGACATGATGGGCTGACACCCCGACGACAAAAGGTCCGGACACAAAAAAACCGCCTCTTTCGAGCCGGTTTTTTATGCAACCAACAACCGGGTTATTCAGCCAGCTTGAAGGTGATGAAGCTCGCACGCCCCTGACGCAGTACCCGCATCGACACCGAACGGTTCTTTGGCAGCGCCTTGGCGATGTCCGCGAACTCCTTGGTGGAACCGATGGCCTGGTTGTTCAGATGGGTGATCACATCACCCGGCTGCAAGCCGATCATGGCAGCAGGGCCGTCCTGTACTTCCTTGATCAGCACACCACCCTTGAGGTCGTAGGTTTTCTTCTGCTCGTCAGTCAGCTCGACCACGGAAACACCCAGGCGATTGCTGCTGCGCTCGATGCTGGATTTTGGCAGCGCATCCAGCTCCTTGCCTTCTTCCGGAATCGCGCCGACCGTCAATTCGACATTCTTGCGCTTGCCGTCACGAATCACTTCCAGATCGGCCTTGTTGCCAGCCTTCAACGCGCCAACCAGATGCGGCAGGTCGGCCGACATGACGATTGGCTGACCGTTCATGCTCAGGATCACGTCGCCAACTTGCAGACCGCCCTTGGCAGCCGGACCATCGTCCTGGATTTGGGCAACCAGCGCACCGGCCGGCTTCTCCAGGCCGAACGACTCGGCCAGGTCCTTGCTCACTTCCTGAATCACGACGCCCAGCCAGCCACGGCTGACCTTGCCACCGGATTTCAGCTGATTGGAAACATCCATGGCCACGTCGATCGGGATTGCAAACGACACGCCCATGAAGCCACCGGAGCGGGTATAGATCTGCGAGTTGATCCCGACCACCTCACCGTTGAGGTTGAACAGCGGACCACCGGAGTTACCCGGGTTGATCGGCACGTCGGTCTGGATGAACGGCACATAGTTTTCGTTCGGCAGGCTGCGACCGACGGCGCTGACGATGCCTTGGGTCACCGTGTGGTCAAAGCCGAATGGCGAACCAATCGCGACAACCCATTGGCCAGCCTTCAGGTCCTGGGATTTACCAAGCTTGAGCACTGGCAGATCCTTGCCTTCGATTTTCAGCAGCGCCACGTCGGAACGTGGATCGGTACCGATCAGCTTGGCTTTCATTTCGCTGCGATCGGCCAGGCGGACGAGGATTTCGTCAGCATCGGCGATCACGTGATTATTGGTCAGGATATAGCCATCGGAAGAGATGATGAAACCCGAACCCAGGGAGGTTGCCTCGCGCTGACGGTCACGAGGTGAGCGCGATTGTGGCGGCATGCCCCGTTCGAAGAATTCGCGCAGCATCGGTGGCAAGCCTTCGAGGTCGGGCATCTGCTGGTTGACTTTGCGATCCGGCAGCTTTTGCGTGGTACTGATGTTTACGACCGCAGGCGAGGCCTGTTCGACCAGTTGCGTAAAATCAGGCAATTCGACCGCTTGGGCGGTGACCGCCTGACCGAGCACCAGCACGGTGGCAATAATGGAAAGGTAGGACTTCAAGCGTGGTATCGACATACGGCTCCCGTTACGACGAGCATGGTTAAGCGATATGGAGCAAGGAACACCGGGAACAATACGCCGGTATTTTTGTTCCGGGAACAACAAACAAGGCCAGAGCCGAGGGGCTCTGACCTATAAAAAATTTACGGGATTTTTGCAAACTGAAATGCTCACGAAACATTTCAAATTCAGCTCACTGCTTGGTTGCAGCGGCGTCGGTGCGCATTGAAAGCGCTATCCGTTCAGCAGTACCGACCGGTATCTCGCCAACGACAGTCACCATCATGTCGCCCTGTGCCGTGGCCAAGCGCCGGGAAACCGCAACGGTCGGTCCCAACTGAGTACGGGTGTCGGTGACTGTTGCGCCATTCAACGGCTCGAGGAATACCGAAAAGCGCGTCAGGCCATCGTCATACATCAGGCTATTGACCTGGGTCTTGGTCTGCGGATCCTTGCGAGCGGTGCTGCTGGTCAGCTCGAAGCCGGGCGGCAACCAGTCGGAACGCCAGACCTGGGCAGCCTTGACGGCAGAGGCCTTGTCACTTTCGAGATTGACTGGCTTGCAATCATTACTGGCCTGCAGGTCTTGTTCGGAAGGGACGTCAGCGGTATCCATTTGCGTGAACTGGAAGCGCTCCAACAACCGCCCCTTGTCGTCCAGTAGCAAGGACTTCAGAGGCAGGCCGGTCTCCTTGTCCAGATGCAGTTCAAAACCGTAGCGGTGCTGATCACGGGGTGTCAGCGATACGATCACCGCCGAACGCCCGGCGACACGCGACTTGCCGATGACGGCCAGGTCATACCAATTCTTGAGCTTTTGAGGATCGAGTGCACGGGCGGCGGAGTTCGGGGAGTCCCCAAGCCCTGCTATCAGTGTGCCGCTGACGCATTGGGTTTGCCCATCAATGCGAACGACTTCCTGAGCGGAACCGTCGAGCTGGATCAAACGCTCGCGGACCTTTCCATCCTGGACGCGGTGCCAGATGTTATGGGTAGAAAAACTACCGTTACGCTCGTAGACGAAAGTACCCTGAAAGCTTTGCTGTTGCTCTGCCTGGCCCAGGCGGGTCAACCAGTCCTGGGCTTCACCGGCTTGGGCTGGAACGATGAACCAGCCGCTGAGCAGAAGCGAAAGTAGAGGTATGGCGCGCATGATCCTCCTTAACGGTTTTCCAGACTTGCGGCACGAGCGTAAGGCAGAGCGCTCTCAGTGCCTTTCAATGCAGCCTGTTGTGCGTGTTGGCGCAAGTAACCTGGCAGACGCTGATCGTGCCAGCCTGGCTGACCTTGCAGTACGCCGTTGGCCATTGGGCCAGTAGCATCCGAACTCTCATTGTAGCCTGCCAAAACGGCTGGGCCTTTTACTTGTGGAGCAGCCAGTCCGGGTTGAGCGGATTGCTGGGCCAGTTCGACACCGGCGATCTCATCCTGGTTGTACAGACGCACACCGGCCAGCACCGCCAGGGTCACCGAGGCAGCGACCGCCAGACGACCCAGGCTGCGCCATGGACCACGGGAAGCTTTTGCCGGTACGGCTTCGTCAGCCAGGGCAGCAGAAACAGCCGCGGCGATGTCCAGGCGTGGAAGCAGCAGATCCTTGTGCATCACTGCCCGAGCGATCTGATAACGAGCCCAGGTTTCACGGGTTTCAACATCGTCACAGGCATTCAATACCCGACGCAATTCCAATTCGTCCGCTTCGTTATCCATCACTGCGGACAGCGATTCCTGCAGGGCTTCACGACTCATGGCGTTCCTCTCTTGGCTGTCGCCGCTGTCTTTAGTTTTCCTGCAACAACGGCTGCAGGGCTTTGTCGATGGCCTCCCGGGCGCGGAAAATCCGGGAGCGCACGGTGCCTACCGGACATTGCATGACACTCGCAATGTCCTCGTAACTCAGACCATCAAACTCACGTAAAGTTAAAGCCGTACGCAAATCTTCCGGCAGTTGCTGAATGGTTCGATGGACGGTGCCTTCGATCTCATCCCGCAGCAAAGCCCGTTCTGGCGACTCGAGATCCTTGAGGCCATGATCGCCATCGTAGAACTCTGCATCCTCGGAACTGACATCGCTATCCGGCGGCCGACGGCCGCGTGAAACCAGATAGTTTTTCGCCGTGTTGATGGCGATGCGGTAAAGCCACGTATAAAACGCGCTGTCTCCGCGAAAATTTCCAAGTGCACGGTATGCCTTGATAAAGGCTTCTTGTGCCACATCCTGGGCTTCATGGGTGTCGTGCACGAAACGCACGATCAACCCGAGAATTTTGTGCTGGTATTTCAGCACTAGCAGATCGAAAGCACGCTTGTCGCCGCGCTGAACGCGTTCGACCAGTTGCTGATCCTCTTCCTGGGTTAGCATGAACACTCCTCGATGAGCTCGGAGGAGGCTTGCAGAAGTAAACCACCAGACTTGCAAACATAGACTCGGGCTTTTCGCAAAAGTTCTCCCCCTCCAGGCAAGTTTCCTGCGGGCTCTGATTTGGCACGCACGAAAAGCGCAGCACGAGTTGACCCGGCTGCGCGGATAATCTTGTCATCGGATTCTTCAGCAAGGATCGAACTGCAATCCGGCACTGAAGCCGACACTGTCCCTTGTTTCAGGCAACCGTCTATTGATCTTGGCCCTTTGGCAAAAGTTCCAATTATTTATAGCCGTACCAACCCGACATTGTGCAACCGTGAAGGGAAAAAGACTGTTAAATCGGCGATACAGTCATTCTCGCGCCCAACGGGCAGAAAAACATCCGACGAAGCGACCGATGTTTTGCGTCACGGTAGTTTCACAATGCCATGCTAGCTCGGGTATTGTGCCGCTCCCCCCCTCTATATACTAGTGGGCAGTGCGGCTGCATTGACTCGAAAGTCCAGCTGCACCACCCCCGACCCGGGTCGCTTTGAGCGGAATCCTGAAATGAGCCAACAGTTTCAACACGATGTTCTGGTAATTGGCAGCGGTGCTGCCGGCTTGAGCCTTGCGCTGACCTTGCCCGGTCATTTGCGCATTGCCGTTCTGAGCAAGGGCAACCTCGCCAATGGCTCGACTTTCTGGGCCCAGGGCGGCGTTGCGGCCGTGCTGGACGACACCGATACCGTTGAATCCCATGTCGATGACACCCTCAATGCCGGCGGCGGCTTGTGTCATGAGGACGCCGTGCGCTTTACCGTCGAGCACAGCAGGGAAGCGATTCAATGGCTGATCGACCAGGGCGTGCCCTTTACCCGCGATGAACAATCGAGTAACGAAGACGGCGGGTTCGAGTTCCACCTCACCCGCGAGGGCGGTCACAGCCATCGGCGCATCATCCACGCCGCCGATGCCACCGGCGCTGCCATTTTCACCACCCTGCTCGACCAGGCCCGGAAACGACCGAACATCGAACTGCTGGAGCAGCGGGTTGCGGTTGACCTTATTACCGAGAAACGCCTGGGACTCGAAGGTGATCGCTGCCTCGGCGCCTATGTGCTCAATCGCGGCACCGGCGAAGTCGACACCTACGGCGCCCGCTTTGTGATCCTCGCCTCCGGTGGTGCGGCCAAGGTTTACCTCTACACCAGTAACCCTGACGGCGCCTGCGGCGATGGCATCGCCATGGCCTGGCGCTCGGGCTGCCGGGTGGCGAATCTGGAATTCAACCAGTTCCACCCTACTTGCCTGTATCACCCGCAAGCCAAGAGTTTCCTGGTCACCGAAGCCCTGCGAGGCGAAGGTGCCCACCTGAAGCTGCCCAACGGCGAGCGCTTCATGCAGCGCTTCGATCCACGGGCCGAGTTGGCCCCACGAGACATCGTCGCCCGGGCCATCGACCATGAAATGAAGCGCCTGGGCATCGACTGCGTCTATCTGGACATCAGCCACAAACCCGAAGCCTTCATCAAGACGCACTTCCCGACGGTGTACGAACGCTGCCTGGAATTTTCCATCGACATCACCAAACAACCGATCCCGGTGGTCCCGGCGGCGCACTACACCTGCGGCGGCGTGATGGTCGATCAACAGGGTCGCACCGATGTGCCGGGGCTGTATGCCATCGGCGAAACCAGTTTCACCGGCCTGCACGGCGCCAACCGCATGGCCAGCAACTCGCTGCTGGAATGTTTCGTCTATGCCCGCTCGGCGGCCGCGGACATTCTCGAACAGTTGCCCCGGGTTCCGATGCCAACGCCCCTTCCCGCCTGGGATGCGAGCCAGGTCACCGATTCCGATGAAGACGTGATCATTGCGCACAACTGGGATGAGCTGCGGCGATTCATGTGGGACTACGTTGGCATCGTGCGCACCAACAAGCGTCTGCAACGGGCGCAACATCGCGTGCAGCTGTTGCTGGATGAGATCGACGAGTTCTACAGCAACTACAAGGTCAGCCGGGACTTGATCGAGCTGCGCAACCTGGCCCAGGTTGCCGAACTGATGATTCTGTCAGCCATGGAACGCAAGGAAAGCCGTGGCCTGCATTACACCCTCGACTACCCGGACATGTTGCCGGTCGCGCTGGACACTATTCTGGTACCGCCCACCTACGTCGGCTGAATTTGAGCCGCACCCGCAGGCGTCGGTGCACATCCGCCGCCTGCGCATCCCGGGGTACGCAAATGGCCCTGACCCGGCGCTCGCCCCGTAATCGAAAACGCAGTACCACCACCAACGGCAGCGCCAGGCTGTCCGGACTTAGTTGCACGGGCTGCCAGCCCTTGGCACGACTCCACAACTGCCAGCCATCGGCATCGCGCCGCAAGCCGCAAAATGCCTGCGGGTGCGTCAGCAGGATCTGCCGGGGCAACAGCCAGGCTCCGTGAGCCACGCACAGCACGACGCCGAGCAAGCTGGCCCAGACCGGAATCGACAGTAAAAACAACGAACCCAACGCGAACAGCTGGGCCAGAAGATATGCCGCCAGCAACTGCCGTGAGGCATGCCAGCGGCATTCGAACCCATTACTTGGGCTGGACACGATCCAGGATCATGCGAACCATGCGTTGCAGCTCAGGATCTTCCGATTCGCTGCGTTCCATGAACCAGCCGAACATGTCCTGATCTTCGCATTCGAGCAACCTGACATAGCAGGCGCGATCAACCTCGTTGAGGTGCCGATAAACCTCTTTCACAAACGGCACCAGCAACACATCAAGCTCAAGCATGCCGCGGCGGCTGTGCCAGTAGAGGCGGTTCAGTTCAACATCTTCGACCATGGAGCGCTCCTCAAATAGGCCGCAAGTATACAGGCCCGCGCCCCGTCGAACAGTCGGCTTTGGTCGGCCACCGTCGAGCCTTTGTTAACTACCCATTTCGAAGGCGGCCCCTTATGATGTCCATCAGACTTTTTACCCTGCGATGACCCATGGCCGATTCTGCTTTTTTCTGCACCCTTTCTCATGAAGGTGTTCTCGCGGTCCGCGGCGCGGACGCCAGCAAATTCCTGCAAGGCCAACTGACCTGCAACCTCAACTACCTGAGCGATTCCCGGGCCAGCCTTGGTGCCCGCTGCACGCAAAAAGGCCGGATGCAATCGAGTTTCCGCATCCTGCTCGAAGGTGACGGCGTGGTCCTGGCCATGGCGACCGAATTGCTCGAACCGCAACTGGCGGACCTGAAAAAATACGCGGTGTTTTCCAAGTCGAAACTGACCGACGAAAGTGCCGCCTGGGTCCGCTTCGGCGTTGACCATGGCGACGCCGCACTGGTCAGCCTCGGCCTGGACCTGCCGGCAGAAACCGACAGCGTCGTGCGCAACGATGGGCTGATCGCCATCCGCGTCTCGCCTGAACGTGCCGAACTGTGGGTTGCCGCCGGTCAAGCCGATGCGGTCAAAGGCAAGCTTTCGGCTGTGCTGAGCGAAGGCGATCTGAATCAATGGCTGCTGGGCCAGGTCCGCGCCGGGATCGGCCAGGTCATGCCCGGCACCCGCGAGCTGTTCATCCCCCAGATGCTCAACCTGCAAGCGGTCGGTGGCGTGAGTTTCAAGAAAGGTTGCTACACCGGGCAGGAAATCGTCGCGCGGATGCAGTACCTGGGCAAACTCAAGCGCCGCCTGTATCGCCTGCAACTGGCTGCCGGCGAACTGCCTGAACCGGGTACCCCGCTGTTTTCCCCGACCCACGGCAGCGCCATCGGCGAAGTGGTGCTGGCGGCCCGCGCCGGACAGAACATTGAACTCCTGGCTGTGTTGCAAGCCGAAGCAGCAGAAAGTGGAGACATCCACCTGGGCGCGCTCGAAGGGCCGTCCTTGCAGCTGCTCGACCTGCCTTATGAACTGGACCGCGACCGCGAAATCCAGCAATAACGGCAGTACTTGGCGCGACACCTAGAGAGACTAAATGAGCAAGCTGGCGGAAAAGGTCCAACAGGATTTGGTTGAGGCCATCAATAACGATGACCTGGTTCTGCCAACGTTACCGGAAGTGGCCCTGCAGATTCGCAAGGCCGCGGAAAACCCGGAAGTCAGCGTCAGTACCCTGAGCAAAGTGATCGGCCGTGATACCGCGCTGTCGGCACGCCTGATCAAAGTGGTCAACAGCCCACTGTTGCGCGCAACCCAGGAAGTGACTGATCTGCATACCGCGATCACCCGCCTGGGCATCAACTACAGCTGTAACCTGGCGATCGGCCTGGTCATGGAGCAGATTTTCCATGCCCGCTCCGACGTGGTGGAACAGAAGATGCGCGATGTCTGGCGTAAAAGCCTGGAAATTGCCGGCGTCAGCTACGCCTTGTGCCGCAGTTGCACCCGACTAAAGCCCGATCAGGCGGCCCTTGGCGGCCTGGTGCACCAGATCGGCGTGCTGCCGATCCTGACCTACGCCGAAGATCACTACGAGCTGCTGTCCGACCCGGTCAGTCTCAACCATGTGATCGACCGGATTCATCCGCTAATCGGCGAAAAACTGCTCAGGGTCTGGGAATTTCCCGACATGCTGGTGCAAGTGCCGCGGCTATACCTGAACTTCAAGCGCCAGTCTGCGCAGGTCGACTATGTGGATCTGGTACAGGTGGCCAGCCTGTATTGCCTGCAGGACACCGATCACCCGCTCGCCAGTACCGATGCGTTGAACGTACCGGCCTACAAGGCACTTGGAATCGATTTTGACGACAAGGCGATGTGCGCCGATCTGGAAGAAACACGCACGATGTTTTACTGATCAAAGACCGCGTTGCCCCCTTCGCGAGCAAGCCCGCTCCCACATTGAACCGAGTCGCCGCTGATCCAATGTGGGAGCGGGCTTGCTCGCGAAGGGGCCTGAACAGACGCTGCATCAATCCCCCGCAACAAAACTCACCCGCACCTTCAACCCCGCCCGCTCGCCATCGTGCAGGCTGATCTGGGCCAGATGCGCGCGGCAGATCTCACCGACAATCGCCAACCCCAATCCGGAACCGGCCACTTGCTGATTGCGGCGATAAAAGCGCTCGAATACCCGATCGCGTTCTTCAAGAGGTATGCCGGGGCCATCATCTTCGACTTCCAGCACGGCGGGCGCCGAGACCCGCAGAATCACGTTGCCACCCGGCGGCGTGTGGGCCAGTGCGTTATCCACCAGATTGCTCAGCAGCTCGTTCAATAACGTCGGCTCACCCCGCAGCCAGACCGGCTCATCCGCCTCCAGCGCCAGCGCGATACCACGCTTGTGGGCCAACGGCGCCATGGCCATGCCCAGCTCCCGTGCCAACTGACTCAGGTCGAGTAACTGCGCGCCGCCCTCGGCAATTGCCCGGGCGCCATTTTCGACCCGCGCCAGGGAAAGCAACTGATTGGCCAGATGAGTCAATCGATCAGTGCCCTGGGCGGCGGTCTCCAGCGTGCTGCGCCAGATATCGGGCTCGGCCGAGCGCAGGCCCAGCTCCAGGCGCGCCTTGAGTGCCGCCAGCGGCGTGCGCAGTTCGTGGGCGGCATCGGCGATGAATTGCGCCTGTTTCTCGAACTGACCACGCAAGCGCTCGGTAAAGTGATTGAGTGCGCGCACCAGCGGCCACAATTCGCGCTGCACTTCCACCAAAGGCAAGGGGCGCAGATCGTCCGGCTGGCGCTCTTCCACCGCCGTGCGCAAGCGCTCCAGCGGGCGCAACGCAGCACTCACCGCGAACCACACCAGCATCAACGCACCGATTGCCAGCATGCCCAGGCGCAGCAAAGTATCCGCCGCCAGACTGCGGGCCATGCTGACGCGCGCCTCATCGGTTTCCGCCACGCGAATTTCCGCCATGCCATTCATGTTCGGCTCGCTCACGGGCTTGAGCAGGCTCACCACGCGCACGTTCTGCCCGCGGTACTGGGCGTTGTAGAAACGTGCGAGCGCCGGATAGTCATCGGTGCGCGGCGTTCCCGGCGGTGGCGCGGGCAGGTTTTCGTAACCGGAAATCAGCTTCTGATTGATGTCGTTGACCAGGTAGAAAATTCGCCCGGCACTGTCGTAGGCAAAGGTATCGAGGGCCACATAGGGCACGTCGGCACTCAGGGTGCCGTCGCGCTGAGAGACGCCGGCAGCGATGGTTCGCGCCGACGCCAGCAGGGTCCGGTCATAGGCCGTGTCGGCGGCTTCACGACCGTTCCAGTAGGCGCTCAAACCACTGGCCAGCATCAACACAACCAGCAACAGCGCCAGGTTCCACAGCAACCGCCAGCGCAGGCTGCTGGGCTTATGCATCGCGGCTTTCCAGCAAGTAACCGAGGCCGCGGAAAGTCACGATGGCAACCGGCTGGCCGTCGAGCTTCTTGCGCAGGCGGTGCACGTAGATTTCGATCGCATCGGGGCTGGCCTCTTCATCGAGACCGAACACTTGCGACGCCAGTTGCTCCTTGCTCATCACCCGACCGGGGCGCGCGATCAGGGCTTCGAGCACGGCCTGTTCGCGGGAGGTCAGGGTCAGCAACTCTTCACCGAGGGTGAAGCGCCGGGTTTCCAGGTCATAGGCCAGCACACCACAACGCTGAATGCGTTCACCGCCCAGCACACTGCGGCGCAACAAGGCTTTGACCCGGGCTTCGAGCTCCGTCAGCTCGAACGGCTTGGCCAGGTAGTCGTCGGCGCCCAGGTTCAGGCCGTGGACCCGATCCTTGACGTCGCTGCGGGCGGTCAGCATCAACACCGGCAGGTTCTTGCCCCGCGCCCGCAAACGCGCCAGCACTTCAAAACCATCCATGCGCGGCAAGCCGACGTCGAGGATCGCCATGGCGTATTCCTCGCTGCCCAGCGCCAGGTCGGCTGCCACGCCATCGTGCAGAACGTCCACGGTCAGCCCGGTGCTCTTGAGCGCCTGGGCGACACTTTCGGCGAGCTGCAAATGGTCTTCGACGAGCAGAACACGCATGGATCTTTACCTCATTCCGGGATGGTCAACGCCATTCTCTGGCGCGAAGTTTACAGCCGCAACCGCCGCTGTGAAGCCCGAAAACCGTGAAAGTCAGCTGAAAGGTTAGCGAAAGGTTAGCCCGTTACAGTCCAGCCACGGACAGTTTCGACTGCCGTCGCTGCAGCCACACAGCGATACGAAAAACGCCTCGAAGCGTTTTCGACAAATAAGAACAATAAACGGAGTAAGTCATCCATGCAGTCCCTGCAGACCCAGGCTATCGCGCCTGCCCGCCTCTCCCGTTTCAGCCACACTGCGCTTGCCAGCGCTGCCGCCCTTGCCGGCTTTTCGCCGTTGAGCCAGGCCGCATTCTTCGAAGACAGCTCGGCCACTTTCGAAACCCGCAACATGTACTTCAATCGCGACTTTCGCGACGGCACCAGCGCCCAACAGTCCAAGCGTGACGAGTGGGCCCAGGGGTTCATGCTCAATCTGAAATCAGGCTACACCGACGGCACCGTGGGGTTCGGTGTCGATGCGCTGGGCATGATGGGGGTCAAGCTCGATTCGAGCCCGGACCGTACCGGTACCGGCCTGCTGCCGACCGACGATGGGCGCGCCGTCGACGAATACTCCAAGCTCGGCCTGACCGGCAAAATGAAAATCTCCGCCAGCGAGCTGAAAGTCGGCACCCTGATCCCGGAACTGCCGATCCTCAAGCCCAATGACGGGCGCATCCTGCCGCAGACCTTCGAGGGCGGCATGCTGACCTCCAAAGAGCTCAAGAACCTGACTTTCACCGGCGGGCGTCTGGATAAAGCCAAGGACCGCGACAGCACCGATTTCGAGGACATAGCCCTCAACAACAAGAACGGCCGTTTCGCTGGCACCGTGGCCGGCAAGCACTTTGATTTTGGCGGCCTGGACTACAAGCTCACCGACAAGATCACCGGCAGCTACCACTTCGCGCAACTCGATGAAGTCTACAACCAGCATTTCCTCGGTTTGATCGCTTCGCAGCCATTTGGCCCCGGCACTTTTGGCACCGACCTGCGGTTTGCCATCAGTGATGACCAGGGCGAGGCCCGCGGCGGCAAGATCGACAACAAGTCCCTCAACGGCCTGGTGAGTTACGCCTTGAGCGGCCACAAGTTCAGCGCGGGCTACCAGCACATGTCCGGCGACAGCGCATTCCCGTATGTGGATGGCGCCGACCCGTACCTGGTGAACTTCGTGCAGATCAACGACTTTGCCGGCGCCGAAGAACGCTCCTGGCAAGCGCGTTATGACTTCGACTTCGTCACCCTCGGCGTCCCCGGTCTGACCTTCATGAGCCGTTACGTGAGCGGTGACAACATCAAGCTCAAGAACGGTGACGAAGGCAAAGAGTGGGAACGCAACTCCGAGATTAAATATGTTGTACAAAGCGGCGCGCTCAAGGATGTCGCCGTGCGCCTGCGCAATGCCACCTACCGCTCCAACTACTCTGCTCGCGATGCCGATGAAGTGCGTCTGCTGGTGAGCTATAGCGTTGCCCTTTGGTAATTCAGTGCGTCCATAACAACAACTCCCAAGGAGACTTGAATGAACCTGTCAATGCGTAAAATTGCCCTCGCGGCCAGCGTACTGCTGTTTACCGGCCATGCGCTTGCCGAACCCAAACGCCCGGAATGCATCGCCCCGGCCTCGCCCGGCGGTGGTTTCGACCTGACCTGCAAACTGGCGCAAAGCGCGCTGATCAACGAAAAACTGCTGACCAAACCGATGCGCGTGACCTACATGCCCGGCGGCGTTGGCGCAGTGGCCTACAACGCAGTGGTCGCCCAACGTCCGGCCGATGCCGGCACCCTGGTGGCCTGGTCCAGTGGTTCGCTGCTGAACCTGGCCCAGGGCAAGTTCGGTCGTTTCGATGAAAGCCACGTGCGCTGGCTGGCTGCCGTTGGCACCAGCTATGGCGCCATCGCGGTGAAAAGCGATTCGCCCTACAAGACCCTCGACGATCTGGTCCAGGCACTGAAGAAAGATCCGAGCAAAGTGGTGATCGGCTCCGGCGGCACCGTCGGCAGCCAGGACTGGATGCAAACCGCGCTGATCGCCAAGGCCGCCGGGATCAACCCCCGTGACCTGCGTTACGTTGCCCTCGAAGGTGGCGGCGAGATTGCTACCGCCCTGCTTGGCGGCCACATCCAGGTCGGCAGCACCGACATCTCCGACTCCATGCCGCACATCCAGAGCGGCGACATGCGCCTGCTGGCGGTGTTCTCCGACAAGCGCCTGGACGAGCCGGAAATGAAGGACATTCCGACAGCCCGCGAGCAAGGCTACGACATCGTCTGGCCGGTGGTTCGCGGCTTCTACCTCGGGCCAAAAGTCAGCGATGAAGACTATGCCTGGTGGAAGGACTCCTTCGACAAGCTGCTGGCCTCCCCCGAGTTCGCCAAGCTGCGCGACCAGCGTGAACTGTTCCCGTTCGCCATGACCGGCCCGGAACTGGACACCTACGTGAAGAAGCAGGTTGCGGACTACAAAGTGCTGGCCAAAGAGTTCGGCCTGATCCAGTGATCGCCTCTGTCTAGCGGCCGCGGCTCCGTTTGGCGGAGTCGCGGCACAGGAGTTCCCCATGCTCTTACAACGCATTTTTGCTTCGGTGCTGTTGCTGGCCTGCCTCAGCCTGGTGGCGATGGCCTGGCCCTACCAGGCACCTTTTTCCTACGAACCGATCGGCCCGCGAGCCTTCCCCCTGCTGATGCTGGGACTGATGGGCCTGGCGCTGGTGTACATGGTGTATCGCCCTTCGCCGATCAAGCACACCGATGAAGAGCCACCGCTGGATCGCCAAACCCTGACCAAAATTGGTGTTTGCGTACTGTTGCTGCTGGTCTTCGCCGGGCTGTTCGAACCGCTGGGCTTCATTCTCAGCAGCATGCTGGTTGGCATACCGATGGCTCGCCTGTACGGCGGACGCTGGCTGCCGGGCGCGATAATCATCAGCCTGATGAGCGTCGGTCTGTACCTGCTGTTCGACAAAGTCATGGACGTGCCACTGCCTCTGGGCCTGCTCGACGTTCTGGAGAACTGATATGGATACGCTTGGTTATTTGAGTCACGGCTTCGGCGTCGCACTAACCCCTTACAACCTGGTGACCGCCCTCAGCGGCACGCTGATCGGCACCGTCGTCGGCCTGCTGCCGGGGCTGGGGCCGATCAACGGCGTGGCATTGCTGATCCCGATTGCGTTCGCACTGGGCCTGCCGCCGGAGTCGGCATTGATCCTGCTGGCGGCGGTGTATCTGGGTTGCGAATACGGCGGCCGGATCAGTTCGATCCTGCTGAACATTCCCGGCGAAGCCTCCACTGTGATGACGACCCTCGACGGCTACCCGATGGCCCGTCAAGGCCTGGCCGGTGTTGCCCTGTCGCTGTCGGCCTGGAGTTCGTTCATCGGCGCTTTCATTGCCACCTGCGGGATGGTGGTGTTCGCGCCGATACTGGCGAAATGGGCGATTGCCTTCGGCCCGGCGGAATACTTCGTGCTGATGGTGTTTGCGATTGTCTGTCTCGGCGGCATGGCCGGCGACCGCCCGCTCAAGACCTTCATCGCCGCGCTGATCGGGCTGTTTCTGTCGACGGTCGGCATTGATGCCAACAGCGGCGTGTACCGCTTCACCGGCGATAACATCCACCTCACCGACGGCATTCAATTCGTAGTGCTGGTGCTGGGCCTGTTCTCCATCAGTGAAATCCTGTTGCTGCTGGAAAAAACCCACCGTGGCCAGGAAGCCTTCCAGGCGACCGGGCGCATGCTGTTCAACTTCAAGGAAGCCGCTTCGGTGTTCTGGGTGAACATGCGTTGTGGCGTGCTCGGCTTCATCATGGGCGTACTGCCGGGTGCCGGAGCGACGCTGGCCAGTGCGGTGGCCTACATGACCGAGAAACGCATTGCCGGCCCAAGCGGCAAATTCGGCCAGGGCGACAAACGCGGTCTTGCGGCCCCGGAAACCGCCATCGGTGCCGAAGCCTGCGGCGCGTTGGTGCCGATGCTGACCCTCGGTGTTCCCGGCTCGGGCACCACGGCGGTGATGATCGGTGCGCTGTCGCTGTACAACATCACGCCCGGCCCCCTGCTGTTCCAACAGCAACCGGACATCGTCTGGGGCCTGATTGCGTCATTGTTTATCGCCAACATCATGCTGGTGATCCTCAATATCCCGATGATCCGCATCTTCACCAAAATCCTCGCCGTACCGAACTGGGCGCTGGTGCCGATGATTGCGATCATCACCGCTATCGGCGTGTACGCGGTGCATGCCACCACCTTCGACCTCTTCCTGATGATCGGTATCGGCATCTTCGGCTACATCCTGCGCAAGCTCGACTTCCCGCTGTCGCCGGTCCTACTGGGTTTCATCCTTGGCGGCTTGATGGAGCAGAACCTGCGTCGGGCGCTGTCGATCTCCAACGGTTCGCTGGACATCCTCTGGTCGAGCGGCATCACCGTCGGTGTCTGGGGGTTGATCGTGGTCATGCTGCTGGTGCCGATTGTGCGCATCTGGCGTAAACGCTCAGTGGCGCAACGCGTTGTCGCCGATGTCTGATCGGTCCCCCTTCAAACTCTGGTGGGGAACCCCGCTGGTCGGCCTGCTTGGCGGTTATCTCGCCAGCCAGGTCGGCTGGCCTTTGCCGTGGATGGTCGGCTCGTTGCTGGCGATCATCCTCGTGCGCTGCCTGACACCCTGGCAATTGGCCGAAATCCCTGGCGGACGCAAGTGCGGCCAGTGGATCGTCGGTATCGGCATCGGTCTGCACTTCACCCCGGTGGTGATGGAGCAGGTGCTGAGTCATTTCGGTTTGATTTTCTTTGGTGCGTTGGTCACCAGCCTGTCCGCCGTGGTCGGCGTGTGGCTGATGCGCCGTACCGGAGAAGATCGCGCCACGGCGTTCTTTTCCAGCATGCCCGGCGGTTCCGGGGAGATGGTCAACCTCGGCGCCCGCAATGGGGCGGTACTCAGCCGTGTGGCGGCGGGGCAGAGTTTGCGGGTGTTGGTCGTGGTGCTGTGCGTACCGGCAGCCTTCAAGTATTTGTTGGGGGACGGTGCGCCGACTTTCCACGCTGGCAGCATCGATTGGCGCTGGCTGGCGGTGTTGTTTCCCGCTGGCGCGTTGGCGGCCTGGATCTGGGAGCGCCTGCGTCAACCCAACCCCTGGCTGTTCGGGCCGTTGCTGGTCAGTGCGGCCGTCAGCATCGGCTGGGACCTGCACATCGGCTTGCCCGACGGCGGTAGCCAGATTGGCCAATGGTTGATCGGCAGCGGTCTGGGCTGTCACTTCAACCGGCAGTTTTTCCGGCGTGCGCCGTCGTTCATGGGGCGCACCCTGATCGGCACGGTGTTGACCATGCTGATCGCCACGGCGGCGGCATTGGGTTTGAGTGCGCTGACCCATCTGGATCTGCGTTCACTGACCTTGGGCATGATGCCCGGCGGGATTGCCGAGATGAGCCTGACAGCGGAAACCCTGCAACTGTCGGTGCCGCTGGTGACGGCGATGCAGGTGATGCGGCTGTTGTTTGTGTTGTTTCTGGCGGAGCCGTTGTTCAAGTACTGGAACCGGGGTCCGGATTCAGTCTGATAGACCGAGTTGCCTTCATCGCGAGCAAGCTCGCTCCCACAGGGTTCGCGTGATCCTTGTGGGAGCGAGCTTGCTCGCGATGGGGCCCTCTTGCTCAGCCCATCAAACCGGCGGCAACCGCCACTCGATCGGCGTCTCGCCATTCTGTTCCAGAAATTTATTGGTCCGGCTGAAGTGCCCGCAACCGAGAAAGCCGCGATAGGCCGACAGCGGTGACGGATGCACCGAGGTCAACACCAGATGCTTAGTCGCATCGATCAGCTTCTGCTTGCTCTGGGCATGGGCGCCCCACAGCATGAACACCAGGTGCGGTTGCTGCTGGCTGACCACTTCAATGACCCGATCGGTGAAAAACTGCCAGCCCTTGTCCTTGTGCGCATTGGCGTTGGCACGCTCGACGGTCATGGTGGTGTTGAGCATCAGCACGCCCTGATCGGCCCAGCTTTGCAAGTAGCCATGGTTGGGAATGTCGATGTTCAGGTCGCGTTTGAGCTCTTTGTAAATGTTCACCAGCGACGGCGGCGCCGGCACGCCCGGTTGCACCGAGAAGCACAAGCCATGGGCCTGGCCCGGGCCGTGATAAGGGTCCTGCCCGAGGATCACTACCTTGACCTTGTCCAGCGGCGTGGAATTGAGCGCGTTGAAAATCATCGGCCCCGGCGGATAGATCTCCTTACCGGCCGCCCGCTCCTGTTGCAGGAAGTTTCGCAACTCTGCCATGTAGGGCTGGTCGAATTCGGCACGCAGTGCCTCCTTCCAGCCCGGTTCGAGTTTGATACGGTCGTCAGCAGTCATGGTTACATCCGGAAAAAACAATGGGGCGAACCCTAGGAAAGCGCATCACGCTTGTCAATTGATCTGACGCAGATCCGGCACTTTCCCACACAGCGATCATACTTAACCCTCAAATTCCCGATCGAGGTCACGATGAATCTGCACTTCGAAGAACTCACCGGCACCGACGGCGCGCGCATCGGCATCGCCAGCCTGGATGCCGAAAAGTCCCTGAACGCCCTGTCCCTGCCGATGATAAACGCCCTGCGCGACCGAATGGGGGCCTGGGCCAAGGACCCGCAGATCGTCTGCGTTCTGTTGCGCGGCAATGGTGCCAAGGCCTTTTGCGCCGGCGGCGAAGTGCGCAGCCTGGTGGAAGCCTGTCGCGTCCATCCGGGCGAAGTACCGCCACTGGCCGCGCAGTTCTTTGCTGCGGAATATCGCCTGGACTTCAAACTTCATACCTACCCGAAACCGCTGATCTGCTGGGGCCACGGCTATGTGCTCGGCGGTGGCATGGGACTGTTGCAAGGGGCAGGCATTCGCATCGTCACGCCGAGCAGCCGCTTGGCCATGCCGGAGATCAGCATCGGCCTGTACCCGGACGTTGGCGCCAGTTGGTTTCTGTCGCGCCTGCCCGGCAAGCTCGGGTTGTTCCTGGGCCTGACCGGTGCGCACATGAACGGCCGCGATGCCATTGACCTGGACCTGGCCGATCGTTTCCTGCTCGATGAGCAGCAGCCGGAATTGATCGAAGGCCTGTTGCAATTGAACTGGCAGGAACAGACGCCCATGCAGCTCAACAGCCTGCTCAAGGCCTTGCAGCAGGAAGCCGTGGCGCAGATGCCCGAAGCCCAGTGGCTGCCGCGCCGCCAGCAGATCGACGAACTGCTGGATGTCAGCGACGTGCGTTGCGCCTGGAAGGCCATCAGCGCCTTGCGCGATCACACCGACCTGTTGCTGAGCCGCGCCGCCAGGACCCTGAGCGAAGGCGCTCCGCTGACCGCTCGTCTGGTGTGGGAGCAGATCATTCGAGCCCGACACCTGTCATTGGCCGAAGTCTTCCAGATGGAATACACCCTGAGCCTCAACTGCTGTCGGCATCCGGAATTCAGCGAAGGCGTACGTGCCCGGCTGATCGACAAGGACCAGAAGCCGCACTGGCACTGGCCGGACATCAACAACGTGCCGGACGCGGTGGTAGAGGCGCATTTTCACAAGGCTTGGGAAGGTCGGCATCCGCTGGCGGATTTGTCCGAATACTGAAAACTGCACACAACACTGTGGGAGCGGCGGTGCGACGATTCGACTTGCTCGCGAAAGCGTCATCTCAGCAACATTGATGTTGACTGACACTCCGCCTTCGCGAGCAAGCTCGCTCCCACATTCAGAGTTGTGTTTTGTACAAAGCTATCGGTGGCCGCCCCGCCCGCTGCGATAGCCTCGACCGTTACCGCGATAGTCGTTGTTCCAGTTCCCGCGGTTACGGCCGTCCCAGCCATGGTTGTGATGCGTGCGGTAGTCGCCACGCGACGGCTGATAGTAACGAGGGGCCGACTGGTAATGGCGCGATGGTTGATACATCCGCGGCTGCGAGTAATAGCGCGACGGTTGATAGATCCGTGGCTGTGAGTAATAGCGCGGTGTCGGCTGGTAATACCGCGCTGGCGGCACGTAGTACCGGGGCGGCGGTGTGTAGTAACCGCCACCATTGGAGTAGTAGGAACTCCCCCCGGCGTAATAGGTTGGCGATGGCGAGGTATAGACCTCGGAACTGTAGTAACTGCCTCCTTCATCGTAATAAGGCACGCACCCACCAAGGGACAATCCCAACACAGCTAACAGAAGAATTCGACAGAGCATGGCGGCCTCCTGGACCGCGGGTAAGCCACACCAGCGACGCTGGCAGGCGACAGACAAATGTTCGGTGACTGTCGAAAGATCAGACACCGAATTCGGAATCTGGTGCGCCCTCGAAACAAGTGGAAACATCTGGCCGATGAAAGGTTTTTCATCCATTCGCGCCCTGATTAACGGTGGCCACCTCGATGTCCACCGCCATGATGTCCGCCGCCGTGGCCACGGTAGTAACCATGCCCACCGTAGTAATAGGCGCGATAACCACCGTAATAACGCGGACCGTAGTAACCGTAGTAATAGGGCGAGTAGTAGCCGGGGTAGTAATAAGGTCCCCCGTAGACGTCGGCAGGACCGGCGTAGTAGTAGCAGCCAGACAATCCAAGACCCAGTACCGCACCTAACAATAATCGACGCAACATGGCGGCCTCCGTAAAGACCTGTAACAGCAGTCGGCACGCTCCGACTTACACCTGTTTTGACTGGCAATCCCCTGCCAAGTGCGACGTCACACCCACCGTCTGATCAGCGGCGGACAGGTTCCAATGCGGTGCACACGAGCACCATCAAAGTGCCGCCTCATTCACGCTGGCGGCGGGCGTAACCCTTCGTGGAATGTGGGAACGACCATTCGCGGCACACATAGAGCAGTTATTTCCCCGCAGTGCCATTAGAATGCGACCATCGGATGACTGCCAATGGAACTGCCATGCCGCTTCGCTCGCCGCTGTACTCTCAACGTTCGTTGGTGCTCACGCTGGTCGCGTTGCTGGGCGCAGGTTTCCTCGCCACCTCCTTCCTCAGTTACTACGCCTCCCGGGCCTCGATCCGCGACAACATCGTCAACACCGAACTGCCGCTGACATCGGATACGGTCTACTCGGAAATCCAGAAAGACCTTGTCAGGCCGATCCTGATTTCCTCGATGATGGCCCGCGACACCTTCATGCGCGACTGGGTGGTCAATGGTGAACAGGACTCCGACCAGATGACCCGTTACCTCAACGAGGTCATGACCCACTACGGCGCCTACACCGCGTTCTTCGTCTCCAACACCAGCCTGACCTACTACCACGCCAAGGGTGTGCTCAAGCAGGTCAAGACCACCGAGCCCCGCGATGCCTGGTACTTTCGCGTGCGGGACATGAAGGATCCGTACGAGATCAACGTCGACCCGGATCTCGCCAACAAGGACAACCTGACCTTCTTCATCAACTACAAGGTCTACGACTACAACAGCCGATTCATCGGCGCGGCCGGGGTTGGCCTGACCGTCGACGCCGTGATCAAGCTGATCGACAAGTACCAGCAGCGTTATCAACGCAGTGTGTATTTCGTCGACAACTTCGGGCGCCTGGTACTCACCGGCGCCGAAGGGGGGCCGCAGGGCGCGCACATCGGGCAGAAACTCAGTGAACTCGACAGCATGAAAGACCTGGTCAGCCGGCTGCCCAAACCCCACAGCGGCAGCTATGAATACTCCGTGCAGGGCCAGGGGCATTTCCTCAACGTGCGGTTTATCCCGGAGCTGAACTGGTACCTGTTCGTCGACAAACGCGAAGACAGCGCCCTCGGTGAAATCCGCCAGTCGCTGTACCTCAACCTGCTGATCTGCCTGCTGGTCACCTTGATCGTGCTGGCCCTGCTCAACCGGGTGATCAAACGCTATCAGGACAAGATCCAGGCCCAGGCCATCCTCGACAGCCTGACCGAACTGCCCAACCGTCGCGGCTTCGACCTGCTGGCCGCGCAGGCCATGCACGAAGCCCGGCGCGAGCCCAAGCCGCTGACCGCTTTGCTGCTGGACCTGGACCACTTCAAGGCGCTGAACGACACCTACGGCCACCTGGCCGGCGACCAGGTACTGATCGGTTTCGCCCGGGATCTGGAAAGTTGCCTGCGGCACTCCGACATCGTCTGCCGCTGGGGTGGTGAAGAGTTCATCGTGCTGCTCAAGGACACCGACGGTAAGACAGGTCTGATGATTGCCGAGAAAATTCGTCAGCACGTAGAGGAACAGCGCTATGCCTACAACAGTCAGGCCTTGCATGTGACCGTCAGCATCGGCATCACCACCCAGCAGCCCGATGATACCTTGCACAGCCTGCTGTCACGGGCGGATCATGCGATGTATCGGGCCAAGCAAACTGGCCGTAACCGAACCTGCGTGGAAAAACCTCACTTCAGCTATGAACCAGCCTGACTTCTGCCCGGCCTGCGGTGCACCCAACGACTGCACCCTGGCCGACCCGCGAACCGCCGACCGCGCCTGCTGGTGCTACGGCGTCAGCATCGACCCGGCTGTGCTCCAGGCGCTGCCGGTGGAACTGCGCGACGCCTCGTGCCTGTGCCCGCGCTGCGCTGAGGTCGAGGCGCAGTTGCAAGCAGCGTCCGGGTCGATCAAGTAAGATGCGCGCCCCTGTCCTTACCGATCCTTAAGTCATGCGTGTCGACCGTTTCCTCAGCAACCTGCCGTGCTTCAACCGTAAGCAGGTACGCCTGTTGCTGGTGGAAAAACGCGTCAGGGTTGACGGAAAAGTCGTCAGCGACCCGCACAGCGAAGTCCGCGAATTCAGCCGCGTCGAAGTCGACAACGAGGTGCTGCAAGTCGGTAAACCCCTGCGCCATTTCATGTTGCACAAGCCCGCCGGATGCGTCAGCGCCACCCGGGATCCGCAGCACCCGACCGTGCTCGATTTGATCCATGAACCGGACAAGGACGAACTGCACATCGCCGGACGCCTGGACTTCAACACCACCGGCCTGATGCTGATCACCAACGACGGCAGCTGGTCGCGGCGCCTGACCCAACCGCAGACCAAACTGCCCAAGGTCTATTACGTCGAAACCGAGCAGGACATCGGCCCCGAATACGCGATCAAATTCAACGAAGGGCTGTACTTCGCCTTCGAAGACCTCACCACGCAACCCGCCGGGCTAGAGCTGCTCGGGCCAAAATGCGCACGCCTGAGCATCGTCGAGGGCCGCTATCACCAGGTCAAGCGCATGTTCGGCCACTTCGACAACAAGGTGATGCGCCTGCATCGCGAACGCATGGGGTCACTGGTGCTCGACGACACCTTGAAACCGGGCGAATACCGCCCGCTGACCGACGAAGAGATCGGATCGATCTAAGCGCGCGACCGCTCAGCAGAAAGTTGTCGAACAATTTACCAACGGCACTTGCGCAATGATGTGACCCCTGCTTGAATCAGGACGTCGGCCGAAATGTGACCGACGAGTCACCCCATACTTCTAAGAAACTTTTTGCCGGTAGGAACCCAAGGGTTCCGGCCTCATCCGGCAGACTGCCCGCCAATAACAATACCCGTCGACCGGACTGCAATGGATCGACATGGGCCTCTCAAATTCCAGGCGTATGCCTACCTGTCACAAAGCTCGTGCAATCTCATTTGCGCGCATACCCGCTTGCCAGGAGTCTTATGACATGAGGCCAGAAATCGCTGTGCTGGATATACAGGGTCAGTATCGGGTTTACACGGAGTTCTATCGCGCAGACGCCGCAGAGAAGACCATTATCTTGGTCAACGGCTCGATGGCCACGACTGCGTCGTTTGCACAAACCGTGAAAAACCTCCATCCGCAGTTCAACGTCGTCTGCTACGACCAGCCCTACGCGGGCCGGTCAAAAGCCCACAACCTGCATGAAAAAATGCTCACCAAGGAAATCGAAGGACAGATCCTGCTTGAGCTGATCGACCACTTCGCCGCCGAGCACGTGCTGTCGTTTTCCTGGGGCGGTGCCGCGACCATGATGGCATTGTCGCAACGGCCACGGCGCATCGAAAAAGCCGTGATCAGCTCGTTCTCCCCGGTGATCAACGCGCACATGCTCGACTACCTCGAGCGCGGCGTCGAACACCTCGGCAACCTGGATCGCGACCGGGTCGGGCACCTGGTGAACGACACCATCGGCAAACACCTGCCGTCGTTGTTCAAGCGCTTCAACTATCGCCACGTCAGCTCTCTGGCCGAACATGAGTACGGGCAGATGCACTTCCACATCAGCGACGTGCTGCACAGCGATCGCCAGTGCTACCTGCACGCGGCGAAGAAAATCGACGTGCCGGTGCTGTTCCTAAACGGCGAATGGGACGAATACACCGCCGCCGACGACGCCCGGTTGTTCGCCGGCCACGTGCAACACAGCACGTTCAGCACCATTCAGGCCACTGGCCACTTTCTCGACATGGAGCACAAAGCCGCCTGCCGAGACAGCCGCAACGCACTGATGGGCTTCCTGAAACCAGCGCAACTCGAAAGCCGACCGCGTTACCACAACGTCCAGGAACACCATGCATTGGCAGGCTGAAGTAGCGTCATCGCGAGCAAGCCCCGCCCTGCTGCGTTAAACGTATTGCGCAGGCGCGAGGCTTGCCCGCGATCGACCGTCATGCGGTCCGGGCTTTTTTGTCACTTCTGCGTTAAACCCGCTCCACGTAAAGAAAAACTTCAAATCCGCAGCCGTATCTGGTACAAAGTCAGCGCTCTGAGCGGGTGTCGTATAATGGCATTACTCCAGCTTCCCAAGCTGATAACGAGGGTTCGATTCCCTTCACCCGCTCCAATCGAATTTTGATCTCACGTCAGGGTGGTTTTGACGGGGGATGCAGAGACAGAAAAAACCGGCCTTGATGGCCGGTTTTTTTGTGTCCGGGATTTGGTGGATTTTGCTTCTTCAGCCATTCCGCCATTTTCCCTGATCGATTAGCAAGTGCCCTTGGGCGATAGCGTCTATCCTGAGACCTGTTAGCGTTTTTTTCGAAAAGCACGGATTTGTTATCAAATTCAATCCGATATTAGTGTTTTCACCGTTTCGAAATTAGCGTTTTCGCATAAGATCAAGGTTCTGTTAGCGTTTTTCTTGCCCCAGTAAAGGATTTCGTCAATGCAAGTCGGTTTCAAGACCCTCGCGACCCGTTACGACATCGCACTGGCACAGCCTCTGCGCGTCGAATCCATGATCGGCACTGTACGTGTCAATCGCGAAACCGACGGCAATGTGGAGAACCGATACCCGACAAGCTATCGGCCCGCAGACGATTTCGCAGGACATTTCGAATTCGGCCTCAAGTACGAAGAGATTCACCTCGAGTTCTTCGCCCGCCTGTTTGCAGCCATAGGCCCGCAGCCTGTCGAAGAGTGGTGTCGACGGGAGCCTTTCGGTCAATACGCCCGCCGCACGGGGTTCCTCTACGAGTGGCTGACAGGCGAACGCCTGGATGTGCCTGACGTGACCAATGGCGGCTATGTTGATGTACTTTCGCCCCAAGATTATCTGACTCGTCGCGAAGCTCTGCGAACTCGTCGTTGGCGCATCAACAACAACCTGCCGGGGACGGCTGAGTTCTGCCCCTTGGTTCGTCGTACGGTGCCAGTGCGAGAAGCTCTGCAATTCAATCTGCGCGAAGCATTGGGTGAATTGGATCAGGCCTTTGGTGCCGACATCCTGATGCGTACGGCCAGTTGGCTGACGTTCAAGGAATCGCGCGCGAGTTTTCTCATCGAAAAGGAAGCCGACCAGGCGGATCGCATCCAGCGGTTTGCCCATGTCATTGCCCAGTACTGCGGTCATATCAAAGACCCGTTGAGCAACGACAGCCTGCATTCCCTGCAAGCTGGCATTCTTGGACACGACGCCATCGGACTGGGCTTGCGGCGCTCTCCCGTATTTGTGGGGCAAGCCACGATGCGCGAGGACATCGTGCATTACATTGCCCCCCATTTCGCAGACCTCGTTCAGCTCTTGGCAGGCCTCAACGAGTTTGAGGTCGCAACCCGTGGCGCTGAGTCAGTGGCACGTGCCGCAGTGTTGGCATTTGGCTTCGTGTACATCCATCCCATGCGCGACGGAAATGGCCGGATTCACCGCTTCCTGATCAACGACACCCTGGTTCGGGACAAGGCTGTGCCCGACGGCGTGATATTGCCGGTCTCTGCCACAATCACAAGCTCGATCGACTTCAGGGCCGGCTACGATCGTACGCTCGAAGTATTCTCGCGACCGTTCATGCGACGTTACGCGACGGCCCATCGGTTCGGCGAACTCGTGACCTACGAGGACGGTACTCGCAGCAACTTCATCTTCGATGAATATGAGGACGCGCGTTTTGCCTGGCGCTATCCCGATCTGACCGAACACGTCCTGTACACCGCACGCGTTATCGAGCACACGATTAAAAAGGAAATGGCGGATGAAGCCAGAGTACTGGTGATCTTTCAGCGAGCGCAGGAACAGTTGAAAGAGGTATTGGAAATGCCAGACCAGGACGCGAATCGCATCATTCGCTCTATCAAGGAGAATGGCTGGACGGTGTCGGGCAAGCTGAAGAAAGGGTATCCGCAACTTGAAGATGAGCGCGTGGCAGAGCGCGTTGTGGAGGCTGTGCGTTCTGCGTTTGAGGATTGAGAGATGGGAGGTGGATTAAGTAAAAAAAGGCACTTTTAGCCGTTTTTTGTACCCGGAATTTGGTCGAATCATGACCGATCCAGCTCTACGTTGATAAACAAATCCGTCACCTTTTCCCGGGGATGTAGAGACAGAAAAAACCGGCCCAAGTGGCCGGTTTTTTTATGGGCTGGACTTGGGTTGTTCCCCTCATTGAATGCTTCAGCGGAATTGAAAAGACACAAAAAATCTTCCTCCCTCTGTTGTCGCAGTTGCGGCTGGGCTGTAATCAACGCTCGTATCCATGCCCAGTACGATCAGATCAACGCGGAGACCGTGAAATGAGCACTAATCCTATTCGGAGCCAAGAAGACCTCACCGCTGCATTTGCTCGCGTTAAGCAGTTGTGGGGGGCTGAAATCGGCTCGCCTGAAGGCGATGAGCTGGAAATTCTGGCGCTGCTTATCGAAAAATATGAAGACCAGCATTATCCGATGCCGCCCTCAGAACAGGTTGCCTGACGGGAGATGCCAAGAAAGAAAAAACCGGCCCAAGTGGCCGGTTTTTTGTGCGCGGGATTTGGTGATGCGCCTGCCAACGCTAATGTTAAGGCCCCGGTTTTAAAGGCCGAACGGAGATCAACGTTAGAAAAAGCAACGTCCTACACGACACTGGGAAATGTCCGTAGACTTGCGCATTGCTGTGCCTTTGTCATGAGACCTATAGTCCGAGCGCGTCCAAATGGCGTATCGGGTTTGGCGACTCGATGACAAAGCATAGGAACCTCCGAGCAATCTCGGAGCGTTTCTGAACGCACTTGGCTACCTGTTTATGGTGGCTGTGCGTGGGAGACCTTTGGGTCTACCGGTTTGCCTTGTCCCGGTTCGCCAACCTGCGTACAGCTACCACCTTTTGTTTGGCGACACTGAGTGGTAGTTCACTTCAATTCAAGGAATCACTCATGAATGAATATATGGCTTTAACCAGTAACGCCGACGACCTCCCCTCTCTCTACGTCAACACCACCCAACCCCTGCATTCCCTGCTCAGCACCGCCAGCTACAGAATTCGCGCCGTGACGCAGCTCCTTGAAAACCTCGCGATGCGTGGCGACCTGACCTCCGACACAGTGGTCCTCAGCGACTTCGCATTGCTCTGCTGCGTGCCATTGCGCGATGGTTGCGATGTGCTGGACGTTATCGCTCGACGCATGGATGCAGAACCATCCTGACAGTCCACCCGGCGCCTTTCGGGGGCGCCCTTTGGGGTTCATAACCTCACCCGCTGTGTTCACGGAGGACCATGAACATGTTTTACCCGATTGCGATTTTCATGGACGACGAACATGCGTGGGGCGTTGAAGTCCCGGATGTGCCAGGTTGTTTTAGCGCCGGTGAAGATCTGGAAGATGCAATAGCCATGGTTCAACAAGCCATTGAGGGGTATTTCGAGATGCTCGCCGAGAACGGTGCACCCTTCCCCTCAGCCAGCAGCGTTACCCTGCACACATCTAATCCAAAGTACGCTGGCTGTACGTGGGCACTGGTGGAAATCGACGTGATCGAGTAACTGATTGGAGCCCCTGATATGACTCAAAACAGTGGGTTGGTGTTCAGCGCTGAATGTGACCCTGCCACCTGGACGCTCATATCTTTTGCGTATAGATCACCGCAAGCGAGTAAAGAAGCCGTAGAGCTGCGTTGAGCCCAGCAACAGTTCCCTTATTCTCCCGGCTCATCCTTCGCCTGGAGATCAACATGCACAATTCAGAGTTGGGAATCATGATCATTTCATTGATCGGGTTGTTCGGCTTTGCGTCCTTTGCCTTTGAGTACTTGAGTGCCCGGCGCTCAAAAAAGAACAAGCCACAGTGATTTTTCAAAACCATAAAAAGGGGCAGATGACGCTCGTCAACTGTCCCTGTTTTGCTTCAGCGGGTCGCGACGATAAACAGTCGCGGAAATGGTAACAGCACCGAACCATCGGCCATGGCCGGGTACGCCCGCTCGATAGCAGTCTGATATTGCTTCAGATACTGCGCCCGTTCCGCCTCGTCCAACGGATCGAGAAACGGTCGCAAGCCACTGCCCTTGAACCACTCCACCACGCCAGACGCACCGCCCGCGAGCGGATGATGGTAAGTGGTGCGCCACACATCGACGCGGGTGCAACAGGCTTTCAAAATCGAATAGTAGCCACTGGCATCGGCCATTTCGGTCCTCTGCCCGGCGGCACCTGCCAGCTTGCCGACCCATGGGCCATCAGCGGCGACTTCACGCATCAAGCGGTGCGAGTGTTCATTCAGGTTGTCAGGCATCTGGACGGCCAGGCTGCCACCCGGCGCCAGTTTGCTCACCAGCGATGGTAGCAAGGTGGCGTGATCAGGCACCCACTGCAACACCGCGTTGGCGAAAATCACATCGAACGGGCCACTGTCATTCCAGGTGTCGATGTCGGCGATGTCGAACTGCACCTGCGGCAAGCGCTTGCGCGCGGCGTCGATCATGTCGCTGGAACTGTCCAGCCCACGCACCGTGGCATCGGCAAAGCGCTCCACCAGCAACTCGGTGGAGTTGCCGGGCCCGCAACCGATATCGATGGCCAAGCGCACGTCCCCGGCAGGGACGGCCGCCAGCAGGTCACGGGCGGGACGGGTGCGTTCATCTTCAAAAGCGACGTACTGTTTGGCGGACCAACTCATTGCGTTCTCCTGTCGGTACGTTGTCCTCGGGACGGTACGATACCGCGGCGAGCACCGCTAAAGGTTTCAGAAAATAACCTTTTCGATCACGTCGAGTGTTTGACCTCAATGGCCTGAATCCAACGCATAACCCCAAGCCGCATCTGGACCAATGCTGAACAGAAAAACGGCGCGTGACTGAAGCCCCGCGCCGTTTGTGTTCAAACCTTCAGGTCAACGACTGGCTTGCAACGCCTTGGCCATTTCCAGGTGATTTTGCAATTTAGGCAGGGTTTCTTCGGCGAACGCCTTGATTTGCGGCACGTCGGTGGTCTGCGCCTCCTGCTGCAGCTGTTCGATGGCTTCCTGCGTGGTCTTCACCTGACTGGCGGTATAGGCCTCGTCGTAGGTCGCCCCATCCAGGACTTGTGGCATCAGGGTTTTGGCCTTTTCGACAATCTCTTCCCGGGGGGCGACCGGTATATCCAGTTGTTTGGCGATTTTCGCCAGGTGCTGGTTCGCCTTGGTGCGGTCGTTGATGACGATAATGGTGTAGTCCTTGACCTCTTTGGACTCGGCTTTCTGGTGCGCCAGGCGACTTGCTTCAATATCGGCAATACCTTTTGCCGAGGCCTCGTCGATGAACTCGGCAGTCGACTGGGCAAAGACGCCGCTGGCAAACAGGCCCAGTAACGTGGCAAGACTGGTACTACATAATCGGGTGGCCATCCGGTTCATGGTCGCGCCCTCCTCTTCAAATTCAAACGGGAGCTTTCGCCCCCGCTTCTCAATCAAAACCACCATCATCCATTACTTGGATTTCTGTCCGGGCTTGCGGCCCATGTCGGGTTTCGCAGGCTCTTTGTCGACAGTCGTCGTGGTGGTTTTCCCACCCTTGCGACCGGCTTCAGAGGCCTTCGTTCGATCGTTGGCGAAGTTCCCCGAGTTCGAGTTTCTTGAATTAGGCATGATTCTCTTCCTCTTGGTGGTAGTCGCAGCGAGCTGTAGCCCGCATAGAATCTGAATTTGCGCGCCCCAAAAGGTTTAGAAAATTACGTGGATACCACGACGAACGGTGCGCGGTTTTTCAGACCAGTCGCAGGTGATGCTCGCGTTTGGCGCAGTACATCGCCTCGTCGGCATGCCGGAACAATTGCTTCTCTTCGGTGCCGTGATCGGGGTATCGGGCGACGCCGATGCTGGGCTGGATATTCAGGCTGTGCCCGTCCAGGCGCAGGGGCTGAGCCAGGACCTGACGGACTTTCTCGACCACAAGGTCGGTATCGTCCGCCGCGTGAATGCTGTGCAGCAACACCACGAACTCATCGCCGCCGATGCGGGCCACGGTGTCGATTTCCCGCACGCAGCCCTTGAGCCTGTTGGCCACCGCTTGCAACAGCATGTCGCCGACCGCGTGCCCATGGGTGTCGTTGACTTGCTTGAAGCGGTCAAGGTCGACGTACAGCAGCGCCATGCGCCCGCCGCCCTCCCGGGCCACTTGCAGTGACGCCTTGAGCCGTTCGCGCAGCAGCTCGCGGTTGGGTAACTGGGTCAGTTGGTCGTACTGGGCCATGTGTTGCAGGCGGGCGTGCAATTGCTTGCGCTCGATGGCGGTGGCGACCTGGGCGCAGACGTATTGCAGCAGCTCCTTGTCTTGCTCGGTGTAGCGTTCGCCGCCCGGAATGCTTTTGACGATCAGCGCGCCGATGGTGCCGTTTTGCGAACTCAGCGGCACACCCAGCCAACAGGGTGCGTTCTGTTCGGTCTGCAGCATTTCGAAGCCGGCAAGAGGTGGGCACTGGCCCGGAGTCAACAGGATCGGCTGCCCCGTGCAGATCACCTCGACACACAGGCGCCCGGTCATGGTTCCAGGCTGTTCGGGCTGTGGCTCGTGGTCATCGACGTGATAGGGAAAGTTCAGCTGTGCGCAGTGCTGGTCGTACAGCGCCACGGAAAAACTCAATGCCGGCAGCCATTCGCCGATGATCATGTGGATGCGCTTGAACAACGCCAGCAGATCCTCTGCCGCATGGGCCGCTTCGGAAATCGCATACAACGCTGCCTGCCGGGACTCGGCCTGCTTACGCTCGGTGATGTCACGAGCAACGGCGATGCGCAGTTGATCGTCCTCGGACCAACGTGCCGACCAGAGGATGTGCACCACACTGCCATCCTTGCGCAGGTAGCGGTTTTCGAAGTTGAGCTTGGGCTCACCGCCCATGATTTCCCGGGCGGCGTCGAGGGTGCGCTGGCGATCGCCCGGGTGCACCATGTCGATCATCGCCTCGCCGATCATCTCATCGGCGCTGTAGCCAAAAATGCGCTCGCATGCCGCGCTGACAAAGACGAAGCGGCCCTGCTTATCCACCGCACAGACGGCGTCCAGCAACAGATCGATATAACTCGCCAGCGGCGCGGAATTCCGGTTTTCCATGGTTCAGCGTGGGTGCCCCGATAATGCAGCGCTCTTCAATCATCCCTGCCCCGTCAGCCTTGCATCCCTGTGATTACATTCAAGCCTTTTCCGGCATCAGCCCCGGCAACGCATGGACCAGCGCATTGATGGCGAAACCGATGAACATTACCCCGCACAACCGGGTGATTGCCAGTTCATGACGCTGGTACAAGGTGCGCACTCGCCGTGCACCGACGATGCCGATGAGAATAGCGTAGGCGAGCAACCCGCCGACGAAACTCAGGGCGATCAGCGCCGGCAGCATTGACCAGTTGAGCAGTTCCGCGCGACTCGACAGCAATGCCGTGAACGTCGCCACCGCCACCGGATAGGCCTTGGGATTGGTCAGGCCAAACAGGATACCGTGCCAGAACGGCTGCCGTGCCGGGCCCTGCGGCGCATCAGCGCTGCTACGCCGGGCGCGCACCGCACGCCAGCCGAGCCAGAACAGGTACAGGCCGCTGAGCACACCGAGCACGTCGAACGCCGTACTGCCGATCTCCCGCGCACCGACAATCGCAATCAGCGCCGTGCTGCACCAGACCACATCACCGAGCAAATGCCCGCACAGAAACCCCGCCCCGGCCCGTCGCCCATGGGCCGCGCCAATGCCGAACACCGCCAGCACACCCGGTCCCGGGGTGATGCCGTAGATAAAACCCGAGGCAAGCACGGCCATTAGCAACGATGGGGTCATGGGGAGTCCTTTTGAAGGGCTTGGTGAATGGTGGCCAGTTTATATCAGGTCATTGCCTGTCGACTGAAACATCTCGACAGACGAACGGGCTGGCCCCGCTTCACTGATGACGGTGTAGTATGTTGTATTACAAACCACTACATCGAGACCACCATGTCAGTTATGTCCCTGCGCATACCAGACGAAATCGCCGATACTCTCGCGAGTCTTTCCAAAGCAACGGGCCGCAGCAAATCATTTCTGGCCGTGGATGCGCTGCGTGAGTACCTGGCCCGTGAAGCGTGGCAAATCGAGGAAATTCAGAAAGCCTTGAAAGAAGCCGATGACGGTGACTTCGCGACACAAGAAGACGTGAACGCAATTGCAGACAAGTGGACGGCGAATGCGCGTTGAGTGGTTGCGTACGGCGTTAAAGAATCTGGATGACGAAGCCGCGTACATTGCCATCGAGCATCCAAAAGCTGCAGCAGATTTTGTCCAGGCAATTCTCGCCAGTGTCGATCACCTTGCCCGATTTCCAGCGACGGGCCGCGAAGGACGCCTACCCGGTACCCGGGAATGGGTCATGCCTGATCGCCCCTATTTGATTCCCTACCGGGTTCGCCAAGGTCGGCTTCAGGTACTACGGATTTTTCATACGCGTCGCCTGCCACCTTCCAATTGGTAAAGGCCATTTGGAAAAGCCTCTAGCGTTCGATCCCCTCCCCAACCCTGCGATTCAACCAGTTCAACGCCTGATCCCCACCCCGCCGTTTATGCCACGCCAACACAAAGGTGAACGACGGAATGTGAAACGGCGGTGGCACGACAACCAATGAAGACTGATCGATATCGCGCAAGCCACGCGACGCGACGGTGAGAATCAGGTCGGTGCCGCTGATGAGCTGCGGGGCGACGCTCCAGTGCGGCAGGCTGACAGCCACACGCCGGCGTTCGCGCAACGCAGTCAATGCACGCTCGATTTCCGGGGTGCCGCTGCCGCGCATTTCCAGCAGGACGTGAGGCCGAGCCAGGTAAGTGGGCAGGTCGAGGCCACCATCGGCGGGCAGGCTGTTGCGGTCCACCAGGCAGGCATAGTGCTCTTCGAACAGGGGCGTGCTGCGCAACTCATGGGGCATTTCCGGGAATACACCGGCGGCGACATCAATGTCACCGTTGAGCACCCCTTCGAGCATGCTTTCGCGGCTTCCATGGCTGATTTGCAGGTCGATGCCCGGCGCTTCGCGGCGCAACGTTCGGATCAGTCCCGGCAAGACAATGGCGGCGCCGTAGTCGGACATCGCCAGACGGAAGGTGCGCTGGGTGGTCGCGGGATCGAAGGCGTTCGGCGCCAGCAGCGCTTGCACCTGGGCCAGGGTTGCGGCCAGCGGTACCACGAGTTCCAGCGCTCGCGGAGTCGGCACAAGACCGGCACCGGCGCGCACCAGCAGCGGATCGCCGAGCAGGTCACGCAAGCGCGCCAGCGCATGGCTGACCGCTGGCTGGCTCAAGTGCAGACGCTCGGCCGCCCGGGTCACGTGTTGCTCGCTGAGCAAGGCGTCGAGGATCACCAGCAAGTTGAGGTCGATACGGCGAAGATTATTCATCTGCTGCATGTTCTGGATAACAAAACGGAATTTAAATCTGCTCGACGAATACCCTAGAGTCCAGCAAAACCTGTTGGAGATCGATCATGAGTACGTTGCATTGGGCCGGTCTGATTGGACTGGCGATGATCGCCGGGGCGGTGGTGCCGTTTCAGAGCGCGATCAACGTCAATCTCGGGCGCGGGTTGGGCCATCCGCTGTGGGCGACACTCGCCTCGTTGCTGGTGAGCGTCGTGGTGCTGTTGCCGATCATCGTTGCGATGCGTTTGCCGTTGCCATCACTGGCATTCATCAGCAAGGCGCCGCTCTGGATGTGGGCCGGTGGCGCTTTTGGGGTGATATTCATTTCCCTGGCATTGGTGCTGCTGCCCAAGCTGGGTGCCGCGGGGTTCATGGCATTGGCGCTGGCGGGGCAAGTGGTGGGGTCGTTGTTGCTGGATCACTTCGGCTGGTTTGGGTTGGTGGAGCGGCAGATCAACCTGCCCAAGCTGGTGGGAGTGATGTTGTTGATGGCCGGGGTGGTGTTGATCCAGTTTTTTGATGCGCCGGCCAAAGGGTTGGTGACGGCGGGTTGATGGGATAACCGACGATGCGAGGGTGTTCTCCTGGCCGCCTTCGCGAGCAAGCCCGCTCCCACAGGGAGGTACGCGGTTCCTGTGGGAGCGGGCTTGCTCGCGAAAGCGGTCTATGGCATCAGGCCTTGTCGAGTGTGCGCAACTTCTGCGGCAACCCCCACAACAACAGCGCCACGGCGATCAGTGCGCAGACACCAATGACATACAGCGCCGGCGTGGTGCTGCCGGTCAGGTCCTTGATTCGGCCGACCATCACCGGGCTGACGATGCCGCCGAACTGGCCCAGGGTGTTGATCACCGCAATCCCGCCGGCCGCGCCCGCTCCGGCACCGGCCAGCAGTTTCGGCGGCAGGGTCCAGAAGCTCGGGATGGAGGCGATGATCCCGGCACCGAGCAGGCCCAACGCGACAATCAGGAAGGTCGTGTGACTGGCGAAGATCCCCGCACAGAAGAACCCGACCGCACCGACCGCCACCAGTCCGGCGACAAACTTGCGCCGCTCGCCAGTAGCATCGGACAGCCGTCCGATCACCACCATGCTGATGGCGCCGCAGATGTACGGGATAGCCGTCAGCAAGCCGATCATCACCGGACTCTCGGTACCTGCGCTGCGGATCAGTTGCGGCGCCCAGAAATTCAAGCCGTAGGACGCCACCTGAATCAGGAAATAGATCAGCCCCAAAGTCAGGAAGCCCGGAATCCGCAGCGCGGCGAGCAGCGAACCACCGCTCTTGTGCGGCTCATGCTGAGCGATGCGGCTGGCCAGCAAAGTCTTCTCCGAAGGCGTCAGCCAATGGGCGTCTTCGATGCGGTCCTTGAGCAGGGTCAGCACCAGCAAACCGAGGCCGATACACGGAACGCCACCGAGCAGGAACAGCCAGTGCCAGCCACGCATTTGCAGCACACCGTCAAGGTGTTGCAGCACCAGGCCGGAGAACGGCGCGCCCACCAGGCCGGCGAACGCCGACGCCAGGAACAGCATCGAGGTGATTCGCCCGCGATAGTGCTGCGGGAACCACAGGGTCAGGTAATACAGCACGCCCGGAGCGAAACCCGCCTCCATCGCGCCGATCACGAAGCGCAGCACGTAGAACTGCCATTCGCTGTTGACGAACACCATGGCGGCCGTGGCCAGGCCCCAGGACATCATGATCCGGGCGATCCAGCGCCGGGCGCCGACCTTGTACAGCATCATGTTGCTGGGCACTTCGAAAATCACATAACCGACCACGAACAACCCGGCGCCGAGGCCGTAAGCGGTGTCGCTCAGGCTCAGGTCGGCCTGCAGCTGAAACTTGGCGAAGCTGATGTTGATGCGATCGAAAAAGGCGAACAGGTAGCAGACCATGATCAGCGGCATCAGGCGCCAGGCGACTTTGCTGACCAGGGCTTTTTCTTCGTCGTGGCTAACGGCCGGGCTCGCGCCGGCCTCCAGTGCATTAAGGCTCATTGCATTTCTCCAGGCGGACTTCCCGTGGGTGTCCGATTGTTTTTGTTGTCTGGTTGAGGTGCTTTTTTTGTGGGAGCGGGCTTGCTCGCGAAAGCGGTCTGACATTCAGCAAAGATGTCGACTGACACTCCGTCTTCGCGAGCAAGCCCGCTCCCACAGGGTTTCGTGTTTGGTCAGGAGGGTATCGGGTGCAAATCACAATTGCGCCCGGCCTTGGCCAGTTGACCGGGCACTTCATGGCCGAGCAGCGCCGGCAGTCCCCGGGACAGTTTCAGCAGCAGCGGCAGATCGATGCCGGTGTGAATGCCGACTTCATCGCACAGGTTCACCAGATCCTCGGTGCAGATGTTTCCCGATGCCCCCGGTGCGAACGGGCAGCCGCCGAGGCCGCCGAGGGCCGCGTCGAAGCGACGGGCACCGGCCTCGTAAGCGGCCAGCACGTTGCACAGGCCAAGACCGCGAGTGTTGTGAAAATGCAGGGTCAGGTCCGATGGGGAAACCCTTTGCAGCACCCGGCGCACCAGCCGGTCGACCTGACGCGGGTTGGCCATGCCCGTGGTATCGGCCAGGGTGATGCCCTGGATGCCAAGCTCCTGATAGGCGTCGACGATTTGCAGTACCCGGTCCTCATCGATCTTGCCTTCAAACGGGCAGCCGAAGGTGGTGGCGATGCTGGCGTTGAGTCGCACCGGGCTGTCGCCGACGAACTGCACAATCTCGCCGAACGCGGCCAACGAATCTTCACAGCGCATGCGCATGTTCGCCAGGTTGTGGGTCTGGCTCGCGGACATCACCAGGTTCAGCTCATCGACACTGCACGCCAATGCCCGTTGCGCGCCTTTGAGGTTGGGGATCAGCGCGACATAGATCACCCCCGGTTGCCGGCTAATGCCCTTGAACACCAGTTCACCATCGCGCAGCGCAGGAATCGCCTTGGGCGACACGAACGAACCGGCTTCGATGCGGCTGAACCCGGCCAGCGACAGTTGATCGATCAGAGCGATCTTGTCGTGGGTTTCAACCCAGGTCGGCTCGATTTGCAAACCGTCGCGCGGGGACACTTCCTGCACGATCAGGCTGTTGGAATAATCGCTGATCATTGCACCACTCCTTCGACTTTCAGGCGTTCGATGTCTGTTGCAGTCAGGCCCAATTGCGCGAGGATGCCATCGGTGTGCTGGCCCAGCCCGGGGCCGGACCAGTTCACGCCGCCGGGCGTCTCGGAGAGTTTCGGCACGATGCCTGGCATCTTCACCGTGGCGCCACCGGGCAACTCGGCATTGAGCAGCATGTCCCGCGCCTGATAGTGCGGATCGGCGACGATGTCGGCCACCGAGTAGATGCGTCCGGCCGGGACTTCGGCGGCTTCCAGCGCGGCCAGCACTTCGTCGATGGGCAGGCTGCTGGTCCAGTGGGTGATGGCGGCGTCGAGCAGGTTGCTCTTGGCTGCACGCCCGTCGTTGTGGGCGAACTCCGGGGCCTCGGCCAGATCGGCGCGGCCGATGGTTTGCATCAGGCGTTTGTAGATCGGATCGCTGTTGCCGGCGATCACCACGTAGGCACCGTCGGCCGTCAGGTAGGTGTTGGACGGCGCGATGCCCGGCAAGGCACCGCCGCTGCGTTCGCGCACATGGCCAAGCATGTCGTATTCCGGCACCAGGCTTTCCATGACGTTAAACACGCTTTCGGCCAGGGACACATCAACGATTTGCCCGCCGCCCTGCCCGGTCTTGACCCTTAGCAGCGACATCAGCGCACCGATCACCGCATGCAGCGAAGCCAGGGAATCGCCAAGGCTCACGCCGACCCGCGCCGGCGGCGAACCGGGTGTGCCGGTGGTGTAGCGAATCCCGCCCATGGCTTCGCCTATGGCACCAAAACCTGGACGGTCGCGGTAAGGACCGGTCTGGCCGTAACCGGAAATCCGCACCAGCGTCAGGTTGGGGTTGAGCGCATGCAACACGTCCCAACCGAGGCCGAGTTTTTCCAGGGCGCCGGGGCGCAGGTTCTCGATCAGCACATCGGCGCTGGTCGCCAGTTGCTTGACCAGTTCGATGCCTTCAGGGGATTTGAGGTTCAGCGCCAGGGACTTCTTGTTGCGTGATTGCAGGTACCACCACAACGAGGTGCCTTCGTGCAGCTTGCGCCATTTGCGCAGGGGATCGCCCTGGCCTATGGCTTCGATCTTGATCACCTCGGCGCCGAACTCGGCCAGCATGCGCGCCGCAAACGGCGCGGCGATCAGCGTGCCGATCTCGATCACTTTGATCGCACTCAAAGGGGCTGTCATCACGGGGTACCTCTTGTTCTTGGAATATGTGCCAAGGCTAGAGGACAGGTAGCTCGGGAATCCAACCTTCAGTTGGCAACGGGTGTTCGCGAAATGCGAACGCTCTGGGAAATTGTCGTGGCCTCAGGTCCGCCTTCGCGAGCAAGCCCGCTCCCACAGGGGAACGCATTCCAATGTGGGAGCGGGCTTGCTCGCGAAGAGGCCGGCCTAGTCAGCGAAGAGTTATCAGGCTGGCCCGCGCAGATGCTCAAACAACATCCGGCTCACCGGCGACAACAAAGCTTCATCGCGCACCACCAGAATCAACGCCCGGTCCGACCATTCGTCCGTCAGCGGCACCGCGTGCAAACCCAGTGCCCGGCCAAACAATTCATAAGCCTTGTGCGGCAAAATGCCGATGCCCATGTTGGCCTGGATCATCCGACACATCGCATCAAACCCCGGCACATGAATACGAACCCGCAGTACCTTGCCGGCCTGGCGCGCCGCCGCGTGGGTACGCATGTTGATCGAACTGGCGGCATGCAACCCAACGTAATCACTGTCCAGCGTATCGGCGAACGCCACGCTGGACCGACTCGCCAATGGATGGTGCGGCGGCATCAACACCACCAGTTTGTCCTGGCGATACAGCACGCTGTGCAGGTCCTTGATGTCACTGTCGATGGAACAGATCCCGAGGTCGGCCACGCCGTCGAGCACGCCCTGAATCACCCCGGCGCTGGGGCGTTCTTCGAGGTCGGTCTTGACCTGTGGGTGACGCTCGGAAAAATCCCGCAGGTCCTCGGGCAAAAACTGAATGATCGCCGACAGGTTGGCGAGCATCCGCACGTAGCCGCGCACACCGTGGCTGTGCTCGCCCAGTTCAAGTCCCATTTTCTCGACGTTGAACAACATCTGCCGGGCATGGTGCAGCAGGGTTTCACCGGCCGGCGTCAGGGACATGCCCTTGGCCTGGCGCACGAACAGGCTGATGCCCAACGCCTCCTCCAGCTCCATCAAACGCTTGCTCGCCGCCGAGACGGCAATCGCTTCGCGCGCCGCTGCACGGGTCAGCGTGCCCTCCTCGTGCACGGCGACGAACAGTTGCAGGGTGATCAGGTCGAGACGGCGGATCAGGCTTTTTTGCAGCATCGGGTACTCGGCGAAGTCGGCTCAGGCGAAGTCGCAGCATAGCGTTCTTCGCCCACGTCGTGCCGTGGTCCAGGCACCGGTCGTGATAAAGTCGCCGCCCACAGACCTTTTGCCGTGAGACGAAGAACGCAATGACCGATTTCCAGGATGTCGATGCTCAACTTGAAGACTGGAACGCCTTGCGCAGCACCACTTCGTTCAGTGGCTTGCTGGTGGGCAACGGTGCCAGTCGCGCGGTGTGGGACGATTTCGGCTACGAGTCGCTGTTCGAAAACGCCCGCACCGTTGAAGAAAAGCCCCTGAGCCCGTCCGAGTTGAGCGTGTTCGATGCGATGCAGACCCGCAGTTTCGAGCAGGTACTGAGCGCCTTGAAAACCACCAGCCGGGTCAACAAGGCCCTGGCTGTCAGCTCCGCCGCCCCGCGCAATCGCTACTACGCGATCAAGGAAGCGCTGATCAACACCGTGCATGCGGTGCATATCCCGTGGCGGCTGGTAGTGCCTTCGACGCTGGCGACCATCAATCAGGAACTGGCCAGCTACCGCACGGTGTTCACCACCAATTACGACCTGCTCAACTACTGGGCGGTGCAACACCAGCCTGAGGCGATCAGCGATTTGTTCCAGGGCGCCGAGCCCGGTTTCGACCTGAGCGACACGGCCACCGATAAAACCCGTTTGCTGTACCTGCACGGCGGTCTGCATCTGGTGCGCAACCAGGACGGTACGGCGCGCAAGCTGATGTCGACCGAGGGCACGTTGCTGGGCAATTTCGCCATCAACAACACGATCAAGACCCTCGACGACGTGCCGCTGTTCGTCAATGAAGGCCCGAGTGCGGACAAGCTCAAGACCATTCGCAGTTCGGATTACCTGTCGTTCTGCTACGAGCAATTACTCGGTCACGGCCAGGCGCTGTGCATCTTCGGCCAAGCGTTGGGGGAGCAGGACAGCCACATCATCCATGCCTTGCGCCTGGCGAAACCGCAGGTGGTGGCAATCTCGATTTACCCGCGCAGCAAGGCCTTCATTCAGCACCAGAAGCGGCATTACGCGAAGGTGTTTGAGGGGACGGGTGTGGATTTGAGGTTTTTTGATTCGAAGAGCCATGCGTTGGGTGGCACGAAGCTGGCGGTTCCGGTCGAGGTTTAGTACTGGCCGACCTGGCGCTTTCGCGAGCAAGCCCGCTCCCACAGGTGACCGGGTTTCTACAGGAGAAATGCAGTCAAATGTGGGAGCGGGCTTGCTCGCGAAGCTTTTGCAGTCAACTCACTCCTCAGTGCTGTGCACCACCACCAGCAACTGCGCCTGCTCCTCGCCCACCGAACGAATCCGGTGCGGCTTTTGCGCATTGAAGTGCAACGCATCGCCACGATCGAGCAGCACGCGCTCGTTCATGAAGTCCACTTCCACCCGCCCTTCGTGGACGAATAAAAACTCCTCGCCCAAATGCTCCTTGAAGGTCTTGTCGGTGAACTCGGCCGGCGGGTAGATGATGAACGGCAACAAGCTGCGTTCGCTGACCTGATGGGCCAGCACCGCGTAACCCGAATTGTTGTCACTGACGCCCAAGGGTTGCCGTTCGTGGCTACGCACCAGGCTGTAGCTGTCGAGGCTGACGTTGTCTTCAGAGAACAATTCCTCGACCTTCACATTCAGCGCCCTGGCCAGTTTCAGGGCCGCAGCAATCGACGGCGTGTTCAACCCGCGCTCGACTTTCGACAGGTAACTCTTGGTCATGCCGGATTGTTCGGCCAGAGCTTCCAACGTCACGCCAAGTTTTTTTCTGAGTAATTTCAAACGGATAGACATGTAGAGCGATTTATCCATCAAGGAGGCAACGATTTGTCCTTGCCAATGACACACTGTGTCATATAGCCTCTTTAGTGTCATTTGCACTCACCGACGACTTTGCGAGGAACCGGTGAACGGCAAACCCGACGTCCATTGAATCACCCAAAGGACACCGATATGGCCAAGACATTAGCGCTGCCCAAAGAGCAACTGGTCAAGCACGCGCTGAGCCAAATGCAAAATACCCTGGCGGATAATACGTGGACCGCCCGGCAAAAGCTGGCCCTGACCTGCCGCATCCTGTTCGAGCATGGTCACGATTCCGGCCTTGCCGGACAAATCACCGCCCGTGGTCCGCAATCCGGCACTTACTACACTCAACAACTGGGCCTGGGTTTCGACGAAATCACCGCGGGCAACCTGCTGCTGGTCAACGAGGACCTGGAGGTGCTCGAAGGCCACGGCATGCCCAACCCGGCCAATCGTTTTCACAGTTGGGTGTACCGCGCCCGAGCGGATGTGAACTGCATCATTCACACCCATCCGACCCACGTTGCAGCCTTGTCGATGCTGGAAGTGCCGTTGCAGATTTCCCACATGGACCTCTGCCCGCTCTATGACGACTGCGCGTTTCTCGAAGGCTGGCCGGGCGTGCCGGTGGGCAACGAGGAAGGCGAGCTGATTGCCGGGGCACTGGGCGACAAACGGGCGATCCTGCTTTCGCACCATGGCCAATTGTCCACCGGCGGTACCATCGAGGAAGCCTGTGTCATCGCGCAACTGATCGAACGCGCCGCGAAACTGCAACTGCTGGCGATGAGCGCCGGGACCATCAAGCCGATCATTCCCGAACTGGGCCGCGAAGCCCACGACTGGATTGCCCGGCCCAAGCGGCATGCCGCCGCTTTCAACTACTACGCCCGGCAGATCCTGCGCCAACACGCCGATTGCCTGAACTGAACCCATCGATCGAACGGAGAGACACCATGTCCACCGCAAACATTCACGGCATCATCGGCTACACCATCACCCCTTTCACCCCCCACGGCGAGGGCGTTGACCTGGATGCCCTCGGGCGCTCCATCGACCGACTGATCGAGGGCGGCGTACACGCCATCGCACCGCTGGGCAGCACCGGTGAAGGTGCCTATTTGAGCGACGCAGAGTGGGATCAAGTCAGCGAGTTCAGCATCAGGCACGTGGCCAGGCGCGTGCCGACCGTCGTCAGCGTGTCCGACCTGACCACCGCTAAAGCGGTGCGCCGCGCGCGTTTCGCCGAAGCTCAAGGCGCCGATGTGGTGATGGTGCTGCCCACGTCCTACTGGAAACTCAGCGAAGCGGAGATCCTCGCCCATTACCGCGCCATCGGCGACAGCATCGGCGTGCCGATCATGCTCTACAACAACCCGGCCACCAGCGGCACCGACATGTCGGTGGACCTGATCCTGCGCATCGTCAACGCCGTGGAAAACGTGACCATGGTCAAGGAGAGCACCGGCGACATCCAGCGCATGCATCAACTGCAACGTCTCGGCGAAGGCCAGGTGCCGTTCTACAACGGCTGCAATCCGTTGGCCCTGGAGGCCTTCGCCGCCGGCGCAAAAGGCTGGTGCACCGCTGCGCCGAACCTGATCCCGCAGCTCAACCTGGATTTGTACGAAGCAGTGCTGGCCAACGATTTGCGCAAGGCTCGCGAGCTGTTCTATCGCCAGTTGCCGCTGCTGGATTTCATCCTCAAGGGTGGCTTGCCGGCGACGATCAAGGCGGGTTTGCGGGCGACGGGTCTGGAGGTGGGGGATCCGCGGCTGCCGGTGTTTGCGTTGAGTGAGGCAGGTTGTGGTCAGTTGCAAGGGCTGCTGAACGCCTTGCGCTGATCTCCAACCACACACAAAAACATTGTGGGAGCGAGCCTGCTCGCGATTACGGTCTATCAGTCAACATCACTGCTGAATGTGCTGACCTCATCGCGAGCAGGCTCGCTCCCACAGGGATACTCAGTAAAGTTGAAACTGTGATTCAAAGCACCGGCAACGTCTTGTCCTTGACCAACTTGGACGAACCGTTGGCCTTCACGCTGGCGATGCCTTTCTCCATGGCGGCATCGGAGGAATAGGTCTCGCTGCTGCCGATGATCTCGTGGTTGCCCGCCTTCAGGTTGAAATACGGGTGGCCATCCTTGGTGATTTTCTTCTCGTAACGCTCATCCAGCGGGCTGTTGGCCTGGACCGAGGCAATGCCTTTGTCGGCGGCGGCGTGGGTGGTGTACAGCTCGCTGGTCAGAATGGTCTCGGCGTTGGCCGCCTTGAGGACAAACCTGAACTGGCCATTGCTGCTTTTGCTCACTTCATACCATCCGGACATGCTCTTTCTCCTTGGCGATTGAAAGGTTGTGCGCTTCACAGTAAAGACCAGCCTAGGGTTTCTGTCGCCTGCTCTGGCCCCTTCGCGAGCAAGCTCGCTCCCACAGTAGATTTGTGTACACCAGACCATTGTGGGAGTGAGCTTGCTCGCGATGGCGTCGACACGATCTTCCTTACTTCACCGCAGCCCGCACCACCGACAACTCCGGTGCTGACGTCCGCCGCTGGCTCAGATACCGCGTACAACTCACCCGCAGGAACGAAGCGAAATTGACCACTTCGCCGCGATAGTCCATCACCTCTTCATACAGCTTGGCGATCAACTGATTGGTGGTCATGCCGTCGACCTCGGCGATTTCGCTGAGGATGTCCCAGAACTGATTCTCCAGCCGCAAGGTGGTGACCACCCCGCAGATGCGCAGCGAGCGGGAGCGCGATTCGTAGAGTATCGGGTCGGCTTTGACGTACAGCTCGCACATGGGCATGCCCCTCTTTACAGCGTGATTTTAGTACCCAGCAACCCCAGGAAACCGGCCAGCCAGTTCGGATGCGCAGGCCAGGCCGGAGCCGTGGCCAGATTGCCCTGGACATGGCCGTCCGTCACCGGAATATCGATATACGTACCGCCCGCCAGCCGCACCTCCGGAGCGCAGGCCGGATAAGCGCTGCATTCGCGACCTTCGAGAACACCCGCTGCCGCCAGCAACTGCGCGCCATGGCACACGGCAGCGATCGGCTTGCCAGCCTTGTCGAACGCACGCACCAGTTCCAGGACTTTTTCGTTCAGGCGCAGGTACTCCGGCGCACGGCCGCCCGGAATCAGCACCGCGTCATAATCGGCGGCGTTGACCTTGGCGAAATCGAAGTTCAGGGCAAACAGGTGACCGGGTTTTTCACTGTAGGTCTGGTCTCCTTCAAAGTCATGGATCGCCGTGCGCACGGTCTGGCCGGCAGCCTTGTCCGGGCAAACGGCGTGCACCGTGTGACCGACCATCAGCAACGCCTGGAACGGCACCATCACTTCATAGTCTTCGACGTAATCACCGACCAGCATCAGAATTTTTTTCGCAGCCATGGGGAGGACTCCTCTGGAAGTGGGCGTGCAGGAGTATTCAAGGTAGTCCTTATCCGTGGGGGTGGGTAATAACCTGCTACTACGGCGTTATCGTTCTTCGCGAGCAAGTCGGATCGCCGCACCGCCGCTCCCACATTGGAATGCGTTTCCCCTGTGGGAGCGGGCTTGCTCGCGAAGAGGCCCGCAAACTGTACGGATAAGTCTGTGCCTAGCTGTAACAGCGAAAAACCCAAGGTTTATGGCTATATGGAGCCTTACCCCATCACCCCATATTCTGGTTGCCATCATGTCTTCGCGCGAAAACACCGGCATGGCCCTGGGCCTGCTCGGCGTTGTGATATTCAGCCTCACCCTGCCCTTCACGCGGATCGTCGTGCAGGAACTTCACCCGCTGCTCAATGGCCTGGGCCGGGCACTGTTTGCAGCAGTTCCGGCGGCGTTGCTGTTGCTGTGGCACCGGGAAAAATGGCCGACCTGGAAGCAGGTCAAAGGCCTGACGCTGGTGATGGCCGGGGTGATCCTCGGTTTCCCGGTGTTGTCGGCCTGGGCCATGCAAACCTTGCCGGCGTCCCACGGTGCGCTGGTCAACGGCTTGCAGCCGCTGTGCGTGGCGCTGTACGCCGCGTGGTTGTCCCATGAGCGACCTTCGAAAGCCTTCTGGGCCTGCGCTGCATTGGGCAGTGCGCTGGTGCTCGGTTATGCACTGATCAGCGGTGCCGGCAGCATTCAGGCCGGTGACTTGCTGATGCTTGGCGCCATTGCAGTGGGCGGATTGGGTTACGCCGAGGGAGGCCGGCTGGCCAGGGAGATGGGCGGCTGGCAGGTGATCTGCTGGGCGCTGGTGCTGTCGACGCCGCTGCTGATCGGCCCGGTGGTGTATCTGGCACTGCAACATCAGGGCGAGATTTCCGCCAAGACCTGGTGGGCCTTCGGATATGTCTCGCTGTTTTCGCAGTTCATCGGTTTCTTTGCCTGGTACGCCGGACTGGCCATGGGTGGCATCGCCCGGGTCAGTCAGATCCAGTTGCTGCAGATCTTTTTCACCATCGCCTTCTCGGCGCTGTTCTTCGGTGAACATGTGGAGCCGATTACCTGGCTGTTTGCTGGCGGGGTGATCGTGACGGTGATGCTCGGGCGCAAGACAGCGATCAAACCCAATCCTGTGGGAGCGAGCTTGCTCGCGAAGGACTTGAAACCGACGCGTTGATTCAGAAAGCACGCGTTATCGTTGACGTCCATCGCGAGCTAGCTCGCTCCTACAACAGGATCAGAGGTAACCGTCGGAGCGCAGCAGGGTTTCCAGGCAATGCTCGCTGATGTGATAGAAATCCTTCAGCTCCTGAATCTTCGCCAGCAACTGGGCCGGGTCCATCGGCTCTGCGCGTTTGACCGCCAGGATCATCTTATTCTTGTTGGTGTGGTCCAGTGAGATGAACTCGAACACCTTGGTCTCGTAACCGCAGGCCTCAAGGAACAACGCGCGCAAACTGTCGGTGACCATCTCCGCCTGCTGGCCCAGGTGCAAGCCGTATTGCAGCATCGGCTTGAGCAGCGCCGGGCTCTGGATTTGCAGGCGGATCTGTTTGTGGCAGCACGGCGAGCACATGATGATCGCCGCTCCGGAACGGATGCCGGTGTGGATCGCATAGTCGGTGGCGATATCGCAGGCATGCAGGGCGATCATCACGTCCAGCTCGCTCGGCGCCACGCTGCGCACGTCACCGCACTTGAACACCAGCCCGGGGTGTTCAAGCTTGGCGGCGGCGGCGTTGCACAGGGTGACCATATCTTCACGCAGCTCGACGCCGGTCACCTCGCCTTCGGCCTTCAAGGTGTTGCGCAGGTAATCGTGGATGGCGAAGGTCAGGTAGCCCTTGCCCGATCCGAAGTCCGCCACACGCACCGGCTTGTCCAGCGCCAGGGGGGACGACGTCAGCGCATGGCTGAACACTTCGATGAACTTGTTGATCTGCTTCCACTTGCGCGACATCGCCGGGATCAGCTCGTGCTTGCTGTTGGTCACACCGAGGTCGGCGAGAAACGGCCGACTCAGGTCAAGAAAACGGTTTTTCTCACGGTTGTGCTCGGCCGATGGCACTTCGCGCAATTGCTGAGGTTGGCTCTTGAACAGCGATGACTTGCCTTTTTTGCTGTATTCGAGCTGGGCTTCGTCGGTCAACGACAACAAATGCGCATTTTTGAACGACTCCGGTAGCAGCCCGGCAATGCTCGCCACACCTTCGACCAGCGGCAGGTTCTTGGTGATATCGCGGGTCTTGTAGCGGTAGACAAAAGACAGGCAAGGCTGCGCCTTGACCGTCACCGGTTTGATGATGATCCGCTGCAGGTCCGTTTCATCACCCACGTATTTGGCCAGCACCAGTTTGATGAATGCGTTGTGCTCGAGGCTCGATTGCAACAGGTCGATGAACTGGGCGTGATGATCCGGCGCGAGGCTGGCGGGAGTGGCGGTGACGGACATGGAAAAACGGCCTCGGCAATACGAATCGGGGAATGCCGGGTATTTTAGGGGGGACGAGGGTTTTGGGCACGGGGTAATTTTGCGCCAGGTCCCGTTCCCGCCGATCGGGACCTGAATCCAACCGTCGCTACCTCATGGCTCCACCAGTCGAAGTTTGCGATTGGTCGGCGAGTTGATGACGAACTTGACGATCAACCCTACCGGCACCGCCCACGTCAGACCGTTGACCGGATCAGTGACCACGGCGACAGTTTCGGAACTTGCAGCCAGATCCAGACGTCGGCGATCGTTGCTGGATTTGAGTAATCCATATGCATGGCTGACCAGCCGCTCCGCCTGGTGCATCGGCATATCCAGACTCTGCAAATGCCTCACCGCACGGCAGAACAGCACTTGATCATCAATCACACCCTCGCCTTCATGACGGGTCAGAAACGCCTGCGCTATGGCCAATAGCTCCTCATTCAAATGGGCCTGTTCATCAACCTCCTTCATGCTCAAGACTCCTGTTGCGCTTGCGCCGCCGGAGCACTCTCGACGACAGGCCGTGCGGCGCGGCGCAAGTCAGGTCCGGCGCACGGCAGGTGCACGGCCGGATTGGGCATGCCACTGGGGGAAAGCTCATGGGTCATTTCGAACTCGGCCCGTACCGACCAGCCACAGGCCTCCGACGTACATTGCAGGTATGCCACCCGCAGGAAGATATGCCGCCCTTCGCTGGTACGTATGCGCATCCGGCTCAAGCAGTGCGGGCACACCATCTTGTAAGTACTCATACATGCTTCCCTTGGGCCATCCGGTGGTAATCGAATTGATCAAACGCAATACTGTTTGAAACACAATTGGTGAAAGACAGGTGCTGCAAATAACGTCCGCCAGACAAAAGGAAGTGCAACGGGTGGACACGTAATAGATACGAGCCAAGCTCGTAGGAAATCACCCTGATACCATTAGGAAGTTTCGACATCGTATTCTTCTGATTCATAGTTGACGATTGATTACTTACAAGAAAAAAAGTACTCATTACGCATACGTTAAGCACTCAAAAAGCATATGTCAAAAGGAAGAGGCTCAAATTGCGTAGCAAAAAATCACAAGCTGTTTTGGCCCGCCTGAAGCAAATCACGGGTACAAAAACTGACGCATCCCTGTCTTCTGCGCTACAGATCAGCCCCCAGACACTCAGTAGCTGGAAAGGCCGCGACAGCACGCCATACTCATTATGCGTAGATATTGCACAGGCTCGCGGCATCTCCCTTGACTGGTTGCTGCTGGGCGAGGGCCCCATGCTGCGGCAGCCCCATGTCAACGCTCCTGCAAATGTTGCGGAAACTGCAACAACGCAGGAAAGCACCATCCTTTCGCTGTGGCGATTGCTTGATGAGGATGACCGCTGTGCAATACAAAACGCATTGGAGGAAAAGCGACGCCTGCGGGATCTGGAAACACAACTTTCGGAAATGGCCGCTATCCTGGCCTCACTTGGACACTCAAACAAAACCTGACTTGAAGTCCGACGCTTCAATGCTTGAAGGCATGCCACAAAACAATAATGTTGCCACTACTGCGAACAATCATTACGCATGAAAAAACACTCACCACTGCATGCCATGGGCTCACCGGCAGGAATGTCAGCAGTACATCGATGCCGGCAAAGCAGAACACTGCGCCAAGCAAGCTGATCAATATCCTGTCGCACCAGTGGTAACGTTGTTCGTCGCGCTGGTAACACGCCAGCCTGAACGCACTGACCAGGTGAGCCACGCCCGCCACCCACACCAGAGCCGCCATCTCAAAGGTCATTGCCCTCGCCCTCTGAGATGACGAAGGATGTCACCGAGGCCGGCGCCATCGATCCACTGCATGAGCTTGATGCTGATGGGAATGACCAGCAACGCGCACAGAAAGGCCGTCACACCGGCTGTCAGAAAAGGCGCCAGTGGCTGGGCGACCGGGGCAAACAGGTAACCGACACCCGCCGACAACAGCCAGGAACCGATGCGTTGCCAGGCCTTGAAGTTGCCGCGAGTGGTCGTGACCAGCCACGCGCCAAGCGTCGCGCCGAACAGGGCTTCTCCATCGATAGCCGGCAACGTCGCAATACCCAACCCCACCATGAGCCCGCTGATACTGTTGTAGGTAGAATCAGTCAGGCTCATGGGTCTCTCGCGACTGCAATGGCTCAACAGTGATGGCTCCCGACTTCAGCGCCTTGAACACGGCAGCGTTGCGAGATCTGACGGCGAACTTGCGGCGGATATTGGAAAAGTGGAAGTTGATGGTGGATTCCGAGCAACTCTGAATCCTGGCGATCTCCCAGGACGTCTTGCCTTTGAGGCACCACTCCAGGGCTTGTGTCTCTTTCGTTGTCAGTTGCACCAGCGGAGTAAGCATTGCGCTACCGGGTGCATCCTCCACCAAGGTTTCCAGCGTTTGTTGCGTTTTCATAAGAACTCCCTCTACACAGAACGCCCATCGCAGGGCGTGCACCATGAGAGAGATGTTGAAGACAAGCTCCCCGCCGGACAACGTTCGGGAACTGTGTCGCGGCGCATTACAAAAGCAGATGAAGCCCTGGCTTAACCCAGCACCACCAGACGATTTGGCAGCTCGTTGCGCACATGGGTCACCGGCACATGTACCTTGAGCAACTCGCCACAGGCCTCGACGCAACTGACAAAGCCCTGCAGCGTCTGCCCCTGTTTCACCTGCTGGGTGAATGTCGCGACGATCGCGTCCCAGTTCTTGTTGTCCAGGCGACTGGAAATCCCTTCATCCACCAGGATCTCCACGTAACGCTCGGCCTCGGAAACGAAAATCAGCATGCCGGTGCTGCCCTCGGTGTGGTGCAGGTTCTGCTCCAGGAACTGCCGGCGCGCCAGGTTCGAGGCACGCCAGTGGCGCACCGAGCGCGGGATCAGATGGGTGGTGACTTTCGGCAGGCGGAACACCAGGCACAGCACGATGAAGATGGCCCACTGCACCATCAGCAGGCTGTGCATGGTCAGCCAGCCGGTGAGGTAATGCACGATGCCCGGCACCAGCAGCGCCAGCAGGCTGGCCCACAGTAACGGGATGTACGCATAGTCGTCGGCGCGGGCTGCGAGTACTGTCACCAGCTCTGCATCTGTCTCGCGCTCGACCCGGGCAATGGCCTCGGCCACCTTGCGTTGTTCGTGTTCCGTCAGTAATGCCATGTCGTGAAGTGCCTGCTCGTTTTTATTATCACCAGCCGCCGGACGAACCG
>NZ_JAGYGG010000036.1:0-60057 GCF_019947335.1 Pseudomonas sp. BF-R-24 | reverse complement strand
CGGCGCTTTAGGTAGAAAGGGCGGAACGAGAAGTCTCCCACGGTCCGTACTGGCTAGAGTCGGAATCGAGCTGTTAGTCCCGCCCACCCCTTCAAGTCTAAACATACAAGCGAGCTTGCTCGCGATGGTCGTCAATGAAAACGCTGTATTCCTGACACCCCATGGCGCTCTTGGGTTTATCGCGAGCAAGCTCGCTCCTACAGGGGCATTTACGCTTTCGACTTGCTGATGATATTCCCCGCATGCAGCCCGCATTCCTTCTGCGTCGCTTCTTCCCACCACCAACGGCCTTCACGCTCATGCTGGTTCGGCAGTACCGGGCGGGTGCAGGGTTCGCAGCCGATGCTGATGAAACCGCGTTCGTGCAGGCTGTTGTACGGCAACTCCAGCATGCGGATGTAGCCCCAGATCTCTTCGCTGGTCATTTGTGCCAGCGGGTTGAACTTGTACAGGGTGCGTTCCGGGGTGGAGAACGCGGTGTCGATTTCCATCACCGCGACGGCGCTGCGGGTGCCGGGGCTCTGGTCCCGACGCTGGCCGGTCGCCCAGGCCGCCACGCCTGACAGCTTGCGGCGCAGCGGTTCGATCTTGCGGATGCCGCAGCATTCGCCATGGCCGTCCTTGTAGAAGCTGAACAGGCCTTTTTCCTTCACGAACGGCTCAAGTTTCGTGTAGTCCGGCGACACCAGTTCGATGTCGATCTTGTAGTGCTCGCGCACCTGATCGATGAAGCGGTAGGTCTCGGGGTGCAAGCGACCGGTGTCGAGGCTGAACACTTTGACGTTCTTGTTCAGCTTCCAGGCCATGTCCACCAGCACCACGTCTTCGGCGCCGCTGAAAGATATCCACAGGTCATCGCCGAACTCGGCAAACGCGAGTTTCAGAATGTCCTGGGCGGATTTGTTGGCATAGGTCGTGGCGAGTTCCACGACGTCGAACGTTGGGCTCATCAGGGCGGCTTCCTACAGGTCGGTGGCGCTGGGCGCTCTATATGGGGTCGATGGTAACAAAAAGCTGCACGGGCCGGGGCATCCTCTGCGTTGCGCAGGCAGGCCCGAATCGCTAGAGTTCGGCAGTCTTTTTGCTCGCTCGACTCAATAATCAATACAAATGGGAGTGTCTTGTGGAAATTGCCTGTCTGGATCTTGAAGGTGTGCTGGTTCCGGAAATCTGGATCGCCTTCGCCGAAAAAACCGGGATCGAATCCCTCAGGGCCACTACCCGGGACATTCCCGACTACGACGTGCTGATGAAGCAGCGCCTGCGAATTCTCGACGAGCACGGCCTGAAGCTCTCCGACATTCAGGAAGTGATCGCCACGCTCAAGCCGCTCGATGGCGCCATCGAGTTCGTCGACTGGCTGCGCGAGCGCTTCCAGGTGGTGATCCTGTCGGACACCTTCTATGAGTTCTCCCAGCCACTGATGCGTCAGCTGGGCTTCCCGACCTTGCTCTGCCATCGCCTGATTACTGACGACACTGGGCGTGTCACTGACTATCAACTGCGTCAGAAAGATCCCAAGCGTCAGTCGGTCCTGGCCTTCAAGAGCCTCTACTACCGGGTGATCGCGGCGGGGGATTCCTACAACGACACCACGATGCTGGGCGAGGCCGATGCCGGGATTCTGTTCCATGCGCCGGATAACGTGATTGCGCAGTTCCCGCAGTTCCCGGCGGTGCACACGTTTGAAGCGTTGAAGCAGGAGTTCATCAAGGCATCAAACCGGACCCTGAGCTTGTAATCACATTCCCTGTATGTAGGAGCGAGCCTGCTCGCGATGGTCGTCAACGATAACGCGGGGCACCAGACAGCCCGCGTCGTCAGTTGCTCCATCGCGAGCAGGCTCGCTCCTACAGGTTTTGCAGGGTATCGAGCAGTACCTTCACCTTGGTAATCGACTCCTGATACTCAGCCTGCCACTGCGAGTCCGCGACAATCCCGCCACCGCCCCAGCAACACACCTGCCCGTCCTTGACCAGCAAACTACGGATGGCGATGGAGCTGTCCATTTCGCCGCGTACGTCCAGGTACAGCAACGAACCGCAATACAGGCCGCGCCGGGTCGGCTCCAGTTCGTCGATGATCTGCATGGCACGAATCTTTGGCGCGCCGGTAATCGAGCCGCCGGGGAAGCTGCCGGCGATCAGGTCCAGGGCATCGCGCTCATCCGCCAGTTCACCGGTGACGCTGCTCACCAGGTGGTGCACGTTCGGATAGCTTTCCAGGCTGAACAATTCCGGCACCCGTACTGAGCCTGTGCGGCAGGTGCGACCGAGGTCATTGCGCAGCAGGTCGACAATCATCAGGTTTTCCGCGCGGTCCTTGGGGCTGGCCAGCAATTCGGCGGCGTTCGCGGCGTCCTGCTCGGGCGTCAGGCCTCGGGGGCGAGTGCCCTTGATCGGGCGGGTTTCCACATGGCCCTGGCTGACTTTGACGAAGCGTTCCGGCGACAGGCTGAGTACGGCATCGCCATCAGGCAAGTTCTGGAAGCCGGAAAAAGGCGTCGGGCAAGCAGCGCGTAGCGCACAGTAAGCGGCCCACGGATCACCCAGGCAGGGTGCGCGAAACCGTTGGGCGAAATTGACCTGATAGCAGTCGCCGGCCTGAATGTACTGCTGGATGCGCTCGATGGCCTGTTGATACTCATCGGCGCTCAAGTCGGCAGTCATCGGGGTGAGCAGCTTGAAGGGCGCGCTCGCTTGCGGCGCAGGCTGGCTGAACAGTTCGATCAGGCGCTGACGCTCGCTCTCGGGCAGGGTCGGGTGGAACACCAATTGACTGGTCTGCGAAAGGTGATCGCTGATCAAGGCCCAGCCGTACAAGCCGAAGCGCGCATCAGGCAGATGCAGGTCATCACTGGCCTGGCTCGGCAGGCGCTCCAGATGTCGGCCGAAGTCGTAACTCAGGTAACCGATCAACCCACCGGCAAACGGCAACTCATGATCTGCCGGCAGACTGGCTTCGCCCAGGCGTGTCAGGTTGTCGCGCAGGCGTTGCAGGAAAGCATCGCCACTTTCGTCGGGCGACACCGTCAGTTGTTCCAGTGGCCAGGCGCTGAGCAGGTCATATCGACCGCGGTCGGCGCTGGGGCGGCCACTGTCGAGCAGGACGGCACCGGGTGCATGGCGAATCGCCGCGAAATATTCGGCGGGGTTGGCGCGATAGGGCAGCGGGTGTACGGAACAGGTCAACATGGGCGGGGGAAGTCAGCCATCGAGGCGGGGTGGCGATTGTAGTCCCCTCGGAGAATTGCTCCTAGAGGGGATTGAGTACTGTAGGAGCGAGCTCGCTCGCGATGGTCGTCAACGATAACGCTGTATGCCTGACCCCCCACAGTGTTTTCAGGTTCATCGCGAGCAAGCTCGCTCCTACATAGAGAAGGGCCTCAGCCCTCGACCGCAGGAATATGCCCAAACATCTCCTGCACAAACGCCACGCGCTCTTCGACCGATTCACTCACGCCACGCGCCTTCAGGTCTTCCAGCCGCGCCTCGACCGCATGAGTGCGCAACGTCAGGCCGCAGTCATTGGCAATCTGGATATTCAGCCCCGGCCGGGCGTTGAGCTCCAGAATCAGCGGGCCTTTTTCCTGGTCCAGGACCATGTCGACACCGATGTAGCCCAGGCCGCACAACTCATAGCAACCAGCGGCGAGTTTCATGAAACCGTCCCAGTAGGGCAGTTGCACGCCATCCACTGCATTGGTGGTGTCCGGGTGTTTGTTGATGATGTTGTTCAGCCAGGTGCCGCGCAGGGTCAGGCCGGTGGCCAGGTCCACACCGACGCCGATGGCGCCCTGGTGCAGGTTGGCCTTGCCGTTGGACTGGCGTGTCGGCAGGCGCAACATGGCCATCACCGGGTAGCCCATCAAAACAATGATGCGAATGTCCGGCACGCCTTCGTAACTGATGCTCTTGAAAATCTGGTCCGGAATCACGCGGTATTCGATCAGCGCCCGGTCGCGGTGACCGCCCAGGGAGTAAAGGCCGGTCAGGATGCTGGAAACCTGGTGTTCGATTTCTTCATGGCTGATGATCCGACCGGACACCGTGCGATAACGCCCTTCAAAGCGGTCGGCGATGACCAGGATGCCATCTCCGCCAGCGCCCTGGGCCGGTTTGATCACGAAGTCATTGCGTGCGCCGATGATCTCTTCGAGATTGTCGATTTCCTTCTCGGTGGAGATCACGCCATACAGTTCGGGCACATGGATGCCGGCGGCGATGGCGCGTTCCTTGGTGATGATCTTGTCATCGACGATCGGGTACAGGCTGCGCTTGTTGTATTTGAGCACGTAGTCTGCGTTGCGCCGATTGATCCCCATGATGCCCCGGGCTTCCAGGGCCTTCCAGGTCTTCCAGAGGCCGAACATCAGGCGTCAGCCTTTTTCAGGAAGGCCTTGAAGCGCACCAGTTCGGTCAGGCGGTAACCGCGATAACGACCCATGGCCAGCATGAAGCCCACCAGGATCAGCAGGATCGCCGGGAAAGTGAACACGAAGTACACCAGTTCCGGCACGCTCATGATCAGGTGCGCCAGGGACGCGGCGAACAGCGTGCCGACGGCCACTTTCATGGCATGGCCACCGCCGCGCTCTTCCCAGGTGATCGACAGGCGCTCGATGGTCATGGTCAGGATCACCATCGGGAACAGCGCCACCGACAAACCGCGTTCCAGGCCGAGTTTATGGCTGAGCAGGCTGATGGCCGCAATCAGCACCACCACGAACGTCAGCACCACCGACAGCCGCGGCAGCATTTGCAGTTTCAGGTGTTCGAGATAGGAGCGCAGCGACAAGCCCAGCGCCGTGATGATGGTAAACAGCACGATACCGAAGCCGAGCTGGGTTTCGCGGAAGGCCAGGGCGATCAGCACCGGGGTGAAGGTGCCCAGGGTCTGGATGCCGATCAGGTTGCGCAGGATCAGGATCACCAGCACGCCGATCGGGATCATCACCATGATCATGAAGGTCTGCTGGGTTTGCAGCGGCAGGCCGTACAGCGAGTACTCGAGGAAATTGGCGTCGGTGTTTTCGTCGGTCAGCTTGGCCAGGCGAATGGCGTTCATTTCGCTGTTGTTCAGGCTGAAAGTCACGTTGGCTTTCTTGCCACCATCGACGGTGATCAGGTTTTCGTCGCCGGTCCACCACAGCAGGCGGTCGGTCGGCAGGCCCTGTTCACCGGTTTCCGGGTTGAAGTACAGCCAGTCGGTGCCATTGAAGCTGCGCAGCCACAGTTCCGGCATTTGCGGCTGATCGGCCACCAGGCGGATGGTGTGGACCTTCTCGATCGGCACATGGGCGATGGACAGCAGCAGCTCGACGATTTTCGCCTTGTGCGCCGCGGATGGATCACCGGCCAGCAGCAGTTTCACGTTGTCGTCATTAAGGTTGTTGACCCGCTTGATGGCTTCGCCGACGAAAGTTTCGACATCGGCCGAGTGTTGGCGAATCGGTGCAAGGAGGGCTTCGGCGGCGATTTTTTCCGGGCCTTCGATAGTCATGCTGTCGCGAAAGGTCGGGCCTTTGATCTTGGCTTTCTCACCGGAATAACGCTTGGTCAGCACCAGGCGGTAATACAGCGTCTGATTGCCTTTGGCCCGGCGTGCCGACCAGGTGACCTTGCGGTTGCCGTCGACCCGGTTCACGGCCACGCCGTAGTTGTTGGAGATGAAGCTCTCGTTGAGGCTCACGAAGTCGCGGCTCAGCGGAGGCACGAACATCTGGATCTTGACCGGATCCTTGGCACTGGCGACGAACTCGACCTTGGCGTCGATGTTCCACAGGTCGTCGGTGGCGTCTTCGGTCACCGGGATGCCCAGCACGAAGATCTGATAGGCCGTAACTGAAATGCCCAGCACCACCAGGATGGCGATCAGCAGTTTCAGGTGAAGGGTAAGAGAGCGCATTTGAATTACTCGGCGGTATGAGCGTCGGTGGTGCAGGCAGGTTTGCCGGCAGCATATTTAAGGCTGGGGTCAACCAGAGCATCGAAACGTTTGAGGGCTTCGGAGCCAATCAGTAGCGGGTATTGGAAAGCGCTGCGGTCGGTCAGGTTCACTTCGATGCTGCGCAGGGCCGAGCCCATGCAGATGTCCAGTTCGATCACCGGGCGGGCGGTGTACTTCTTGCCTTCCTCCGGATCGTAGTCGCCGGCCCGGCGCTTGATCTTGCTGACACGGGCCAGCGGGCGTTCGATCGGGTGCGAATGGGCGGCGTCGATGGCCAGGTAAAAGCGCACCCACGACTCGCCGTTGCGTTTGAATCGTTTGATATCCCGTGCACTCAGGGATGCGGTTTTCGCCCCAGTGTCGAGTTTGGCCGCCACTTCCAGATCGATGCCATTGAGCGATGCGTACTCATTAAGGCCATACACGGTCTTTTCCCCGGCCATTGCGAAGCCGGGCAGGCAAAGGAAATAAAGGAAGGTGGGGAAGGGCTTGAGTCTCATAAATCCTGATGCGCAGCGGTCCGACTTGATTCAAGGCCCTGGCATCGCTGCGCAAGCTCCCTCGTATGCCTGTCAGGTTTTTATGACAGGCAGTGCAGATGTGACAAACAAATGCGGGCGGCATTCTAGCACGGTGGTTTGATGGCGCCAGCGCTGGCCGGTGGCTATAAATAGACCGGTTGCTTCGTAATGGTGCAACCGGTTATCAGAAGATTGTCGACAATATCGATTTATACTTTGACTGTGCCGCCAGTATTCGCTAGTTTTTGCGGCACTAGCTTACAAGGTGTCGACAATATGCTGGATCAACTCGATCCCCCGGTTTCTACGCAAGACGATACGGAGACGCTTTCCGAGAACGTCTTCCGACGCATTCAGGCGGCTATCGTCAAAGGCGATATCGCGCCGGGCAGCAAAATCTCCGAACCGGAACTGGCGCGCACCTACGGCATCAGCCGTGGCCCGTTGCGCGAGGCCATCCACCGTCTGGAAGGCCAGCGCCTGCTGGTTCGCGTGCCGCATGTCGGCGCACGGGTGGTGTCGCTCAATCACGCCGAACTGATTGAGCTATACGAAATCCGCGAATCCCTGGAAGGCATGGCCTGTCGTCTGGCCGCCGAGCGCATGAGCCTCGAAGAAATCGACGAGCTGCGTCGGGTCCTGGAAACCCACGAACGCGATGAGGCGTTTCAGGCCGGGAGAGGCTACTACCAGCAGGAAGGCGATTTCGACTTCCACTACCGAATCATCCAGGGCAGCGGTAACCGTACGCTGACCCAAATGCTCTGCGGCGAGCTGTATCAACTGGTGCGCATGTACCGCATCCAGTTTTCCACCACGCCCAATCGCCCGCACCAGGCGTTCGCCGAGCACCACCGAATTCTCGATGCCATCGCCGACCGTGACGGTGAACTGGCCGAGTTGTTGATGCGCCGTCACATCGGCGCCTCCAAACGCAACATCGCCCGTCATTACCAGGACGGCGCTAACCCGACAGCCAAACGAGGTGAGTCATGAGTTTGAACAAGAGCACTCCAGGCCAGCGTTTCCGCGATGCGGTCGCCAGCGAGCATCCATTGCAAGTGGTCGGCGCGATCAACGCCAACCATGCGCTGCTGGCCAAGCGCGCCGGTTTCAAGGCGATCTACCTGTCGGGTGGCGGGGTGGCTGCCGGCTCCCTCGGCGTGCCGGACCTGGGCATCACCGGCCTGGATGACGTGCTGACCGACGTGCGCCGCATCACCGATGTTTGCGACCTGCCGCTGCTGGTGGACGTGGACACCGGTTTCGGTTCCTCGGCGTTCAACGTCGCCCGTACCGTTAAGTCGATGATCAAGTTCGGCGCGGCGGCGATTCACATCGAAGACCAGGTCGGCGCCAAGCGCTGCGGTCACCGTCCTAACAAGGAAATCGTGACCCAGCAGGAAATGGTCGACCGCATCAAGGCTGCAGTCGATGCCCGTACCGATGACAGCTTCGTGATCATGGCCCGTACCGACGCCCTGGCGGTGGAAGGTCTGGAGTCTGCCCTGGATCGCGCCGCCGCGTGCATCGAGGCCGGCGCTGACATGGTGTTCCCGGAAGCCATCACTGAACTGGAAATGTACAAGCTGTTCGCCAATCGCGTGAAAGCGCCGATCCTGGCCAACATCACCGAGTTCGGCGCGACGCCGCTGTACACCACCGAACAACTGGCCGCTGCCGATGTATCGCTGGTGCTGTACCCGCTGTCGGCGTTCCGTGCCATGAACAAGGCTGCGGAAAACGTCTACACCGCGATCCGTCGCGATGGCACGCAACAGAACGTCATCGACACCATGCAGACTCGCATGGAGCTTTACGATCGCATCGACTACCACACCTTCGAGCAGAAGCTCGATGCGTTGTTCGCCGCGAAAAAATGATGAACCCCCTGTACCTGTAGGAGCGAGCCCGCTCGCGATGGGCGTCAACGATAACGCGGGCCCCCTGACACACCGTGGTGTCGGGACCTGCATCGCGAGCAGGCTCGCTCCTACAAGGTCGGGTGTGAATCCCGATCAATGTATTTGCCGATTCCCTAACAAATTCAAGAAAACTGGAGGCAGCAATGGCCGAAGCAAAAGTACTCAGTGGCGCCGGGCTCCGTGGCCAGGTAGCCGGGCAAACCGCACTGTCCACCGTGGGCCAGTCGGGTGCCGGTCTGACCTATCGTGGTTATGACGTACGTGAACTGGCGGCTGACGCACAGTTCGAAGAAGTTGCCTACCTGCTGCTGTACGGCGAACTGCCGAGCAAGGCGCAACTGGCAGCCTACATTGCCAAACTGAGCAAGCTGCGCGACCTGCCGCAAGCGCTCAAAGAAGTGCTGGAACGCATCCCCGCCGACGCCCACCCGATGGACGTGATGCGCACTGGCTGCTCGTTCCTGGGCAACCTGGAGCCGGAGAACAACTTCTCCGAGCAACACGACAAGACTGACCGCCTGCTGGCCGCGTTCCCGGCGATCATGACCTACTGGTATCGCTTCAGCCACGAAGGCAAGCGCATCGATTGCGTGAGTGACGAGCAGTCCATCGGCGGCCACTTCCTGCACCTGCTGCACGGCAAGAAGCCGAGCGAGCTGCACGTCAAGGTGATGAACGTTTCGCTGATCCTCTACGCGGAGCACGAGTTCAACGCGTCGACCTTCACCGCACGTGTTTGCGCCTCGACCCTGTCCGACCTGTATTCGTGCATCACCGCGGCCATCGGCTCGCTGCGCGGTCCGCTGCACGGCGGCGCCAACGAAGCGGCGATGGAAATGATCGAGCGTTTCTCGTCGCCGGAAGACGCGATCAAGGGCACCCTCGGCATGCTCGAGCGCAAGGACAAGATCATGGGCTTCGGCCACGCGATCTATAAGGACAACGATCCGCGTAACGAGGTGATCAAGGGCTGGTCGAAAAAGCTTGCTGACGAAGTGGGCGACAAGGTGTTGTTCCCGGTGTCCGAAGCCATCGACAAGACCATGTGGGAGCAGAAGAAACTGTTCCCGAACGCCGACTTCTACCATGCCTCGGCGTACCACTTCATGGGCATCCCGACCAAGTTGTTCACACCGATCTTCGTCTGCTCGCGCCTGACCGGCTGGGCCGCCCACGTGTACGAACAACGTGCCAACAACCGCATCATCCGTCCAAGCGCCGAATACACCGGCGTTGAGCAGCGCAAGTTCGTACCAATCGAACAACGCTGAATGGTGGAGGCTACCGCACGGGTTACTGACTGAACCGGGAACCACTGTGGGAGCGGGCTTGCTCGCGAAGACGGACTGACATCCAACATTGATGTTGACTGATACACCGCTTTCGCGAGCAAGCCCGCTCCCACATTTGACCGAGTCCAGCTCAGTGCCTGTGCCAGGCCCCACCTTTTGTAACTACCGTGACCGAGTCCTGACGATGAACACACAATTTCGTAAACCGCTGCCCGGCAGCCACCTGGATTACTTCGATGTCCGCGCAGCGGTCGAGGCGATCCAGCCTGGCGCCTACGACACCCTGCCGTACACCTCCCGTGTACTGGCGGAAAACCTTGTGCGTCGCTGCGACCCGGCCACGCTCACCGAATCCCTGAAGCAATTCATCGAGCGCAAGCGCGACCTCGACTTCCCGTGGTTCCCGGCCCGCGTGGTGTGTCACGACATTCTCGGCCAGACCGCGCTGGTCGACCTCGCCGGCCTGCGTGACGCCATCGCCCTGCAGGGCGGTGATCCGGCGCAAGTCAACCCGGTGGTGCCGACCCAACTGATCGTCGACCACTCCCTGGCCGTCGAGCGCGGTGGCTTCGATCCGGAAGCGTTCGAGAAGAACCGCGCCATCGAAGACCGTCGCAACGAAGACCGTTTCCACTTCATCAACTGGACCAAGAAGGCGTTCAAGAACGTCGACGTGATCCCGCCGGGCAACGGCATCATGCACCAGATCAACCTGGAGAAAATGTCTCCGGTGATCCAGGTGCGTGACGGCGTGGCCTTCCCTGATACCTGCGTCGGCACCGACAGCCACACCCCGCACGTCGATGCGTTGGGCGTGATCGCCATCGGTGTCGGTGGTCTGGAAGCCGAAAGCGTAATGCTCGGTCGCGCATCGTGGATGCGTCTGCCGGAAAGCGTCGGCGTCGAGCTGACCGGCAAGCTGCAGCCGGGCATCACCGCCACCGACATGGTGCTGGCGCTGACCGAGTTCCTGCGCAAGCAAAAAGTGGTTGGCGCGTGGCTGGAATTCTTCGGTGAAGGTGCTGCGGCGCTGACCCTCGGCGACCGCGCGACCATCTCCAACATGGCCCCGGAATACGGCGCCACCGCGGCGATGTTCTACATCGACCAGCAGACCATCGACTACCTCAAGCTCACCGGCCGTGAAGACGAGCAGGTGCAGTTGGTCGAGAACTACGCCAAGCAGGTCGGCCTGTGGGCTGACAGCCTCAAAGGCGCGCAATACGAGCGCGGCCTGACGTTCGACCTGTCCTCGGTAGTGCGTAACATGGCTGGCCCGAGCAACCCGCACGCCCGTGTGGCGGTTTCGGATCTGGCCGCCAAAGGCATCTCCGGTCAGTGGGACGATGTGCCAGGGCAAATGCCGGACGGCGCGGTGATCATCGCCGCCATCACCAGCTGCACCAACACCAGCAACCCGCGCAACGTGATCGCCGCCGGCCTGCTGGCGCGCAACGCCAACAAGCTCGGCCTGACCCGCAAGCCGTGGGTCAAGTCGTCCCTGGCACCGGGTTCCAAAACCGTGGCGCTGTACCTCGATGAAGCCGGTTTGACCGATGAGCTGGAACAGCTCGGTTTCGGCGTCGTGGCCTTCGCCTGCACCACCTGCAACGGCATGTCCGGCGCACTGGACCCGGTGATCCAGCAAGAGATCATCGACCGTGACCTGTACGCCACTGCTGTGTTGTCCGGTAACCGTAACTTCGACGGCCGGATTCACCCATACGCCAAGCAGGCGTTCCTCGCATCGCCGCCATTGGTCGTTGCTTACGCCATCGCCGGTACCATCCGTTTCGACATCGAAAAAGATGTGCTGGGCGTTGTCGACGGCAAGGAAATCCGCCTGAAGGACATCTGGCCGAGCGACGAAGAAATCGACGCCGTGGTGAAAGCCTCGGTCAAGCCTGAGCAGTTCCGTCAGGTCTACATCCCGATGTTCGCGATCCACGAAGACACAGGTCCAAAAGTCGCGCCGCTGTACGAGTGGCGCGAGATGAGCACCTACATCCGCCGTCCGCCGTACTGGGAAGGTGCGTTGGCCGGCGCCCGTCCGCTCAAGGGCATGCGCCCGCTGGCGGTGCTGCCGGACAACATCACCACCGATCACCTGTCGCCGTCCAACGCCATCATGCTCGACAGCGCCGCGGGCGAATACCTGGCGAAAATGGGCCTGCCGGAAGAGGACTTCAACTCCTACGCGACTCACCGTGGTGACCACCTGACCGCGCAGCGCGCGACCTTCGCCAACCCGAAACTGTTCAACGAAATGGTTCTGGAAAACGGCAAGGTCAAGCAGGGCTCGCTGGCCCGCGTCGAGCCGGAAGGCAAAGTGATGCGCATGTGGGAAGCCATCGAAACCTACATGGATCGCAAGCAGCCGCTGATCATCATCGCAGGTGCCGACTACGGTCAGGGTTCGTCCCGCGACTGGGCGGCCAAGGGCGTGCGCCTGGCGGGTGTGGAAGCGATTGCCGCCGAGGGTTTCGAGCGCATTCACCGCACCAACCTGGTGGGCATGGGCGTGTTGCCGCTGGAATTCAAGCCGGGCACCAACCGCCACACCCTGGCCATCGACGGCAGCGAAACCTACGACGTGATTGGCGACCGCACCCCGCGTGCCGAGCTGACCCTGGTGATCCATCGCAAGAATGGCGAGCGCGTCGATGTGCCGGTGACCTGCCGCCTCGACACTGCTGAAGAAGTGTCGATCTACGAAGCCGGTGGCGTGCTGCAACGCTTCGCCCAGGACTTCCTCGAAGAATCGGCGGTTGCTGTTTAACACACGCTTTGCAGACACGGGACTTTGAGTCCCGTGTCTGTTTTCAGATTAGGAGTAACGAGCACCATGGCTCATGCACCGCAGATCAAAATTCCAGCGACATACATGCGCGGCGGCACCAGCAAAGGCGTGTTTTTCAGCCTGAAGGATTTGCCTGAAGCGGCACAGGTCCCGGGCCAGGCCCGTGACGCTTTGCTGCTGCGGGTGATCGGCAGCCCCGACCCGTACGACAAACAAATCGACGGCATGGGTGGCGCGACTTCCAGCACCAGCAAAACCGTGATCCTGTCGAAAAGCATCAAGGCCGATCACGATGTCGATTACCTGTTCGGTCAGGTGTCCATCGACAAGCCCTTCGTGGACTGGAGCGGCAACTGCGGCAACCTGTCGGCGGCGGTCGGTTCGTTCGCCGTCAGCAATGGCCTGGTGGACGCCAGCCGCATCCCGCACAACGGCGTGGCGGTGGTTCGCGTGTGGCAGGCCAACATTGGCAAGACCATCATCGCCCACGTGCCGATCACCAATGGTGAAGTACAGGAAACCGGCGATTTCGAACTCGACGGCGTGACCTTCCCGGCGGCCGAAGTGCAGATCGAGTTCCTCGATCCGGCGGCGGACGAAGAGGGCGGCGGCGGTTCGATGTTCCCTACCGGCAACCTGGTGGACGACCTGGAAGTGCCCGGCGTCGGCACCTTCAAGGCGACCATGATCAATGCCGGCATCCCGACGATTTTCGTCAATGCCGAAGACATCGGCTACAAGGGCACCGAGTTGCAGGGCGCGATCAACGGCGACCCGAAAGCCTTGCTGATGTTCGAAACCATCCGCGCTTACGGCGCATTGCGCATGGGCCTGATTTCGAACATTGACGAAGCTGCCAAGCGCCAGCACACGCCAAAAGTGGCCTTCGTCGCCAAACCGGCGGATTACGTATCGTCCAGTGGCAAAGCCATTGCGGCGGGTGATGTCGACCTGCTGGTGCGTGCGCTGTCCATGGGCAAGTTGCACCACGCGATGATGGGTACAGCTGCGGTGGCAATCGGCACGGCGGCAGCGATCACCGGTACGCTGGTTAACCTCGCGGCAGGCGGTATCGAACGCAACGCGGTGCGCTTCGGCCACCCGTCCGGTACCTTGCGCGTCGGCGCCGAGGCCAGCCAGGTCAATGGCGAGTGGACCGTGAACAAAGCGATCATGAGCCGCAGTGCACGGGTGTTGATGGAAGGGTTTGTCCGTGTGCCGGGTGATTCTTTCTAAGATCATCCAAACACCTGTGGGAGCGAGCTTGCTCGCGATGGGGCCAACACATTCAATACGTGTGCTGGCTGATGCACCGCCATCGCGAGCAAGCTCGCTCCCACAGTGACCTGCATTTCAATCATAAGAATTTGTCATTGACTGAGATTGCCCTGAACCGAGGTCCCATCAACGAACACCGCAGAGTGAATCGAACATGAGTGCCAACGTCGACCTGAACAACCGCCCCGACTACGACAAGGTCCTGCAGGACATTGCCGATTACGTCCTCAACTACAAGATCGAGTCAAAAGAGGCGCTGGATACTGCGCGCAACTGTCTGATCGATACCTTGGGTTGCGGCCTGCTGGCCCTGCGTTTTCCCGAGTGCACCAAGCATTTGGGGCCAGTGGTAGAAGGTACTGTCGTGCCATTCGGCGCCCGGGTGCCGGGGACCAGTTACCGGCTCGATCCTGTGAAGGCGGCGTGGGACATCGGCTGCATCGTGCGCTGGCTCGACTACAACGACACCTGGCTCGCGGCGGAGTGGGGGCATCCGTCGGACAACCTCGGCGGTATTCTCGCGGTAGCCGACCATTTATCACAAAAGCACCTGGCTAATGGTGTGGCGCCGCTGACCGTGCGCACAGTGCTTGAAGCGATGATCATGGCCCATGAGATTCAAGGCGTGATTGCCCTGGAAAACTCGTTCAACCGTGTCGGCCTCGATCACGTCATTCTGGTGAAAGTGGCCTCGACCGCAGTCACCGCCAAGCTGATGGGGGCCGATCGCGAGCAGTTGTTGTCGGCGTTGTCCCATGCCTTTGCGGACGGTCAGGCCCTGCGCACATACCGGCATGCGCCGAATGCCGGTTCGCGTAAATCCTGGGCGGCGGGGGATGCGTCCAGTCGTGGCGTGCGTTTGGCGGACATGGCGATGCGCGGCGAAATGGGTATTCCCGGTGTATTGAGTGCCAGGCAGTGGGGGTTTTACGACGTATTGTTCAGCCACACCAACAACGATCTGGCGCTCAAGCCTGAAGACAAGCGTGCGTTCAGTTTCTCGCGACCGTACGGCAGTTATGTGATGGAAAACGTGTTGTTCAAGATCAGTTTTCCGGCCGAGTTCCATGCGCAAACGGCCTGTGAGGCGGCGGTAACCCTGCATCCGCAAGTGCGCAATCGTCTGCACGAAATCGACCGGATCGTCATCACCACTCACGAGTCGGCGATTCGCATCATTTCCAAGGTCGGCCCGCTGGCCAATGCCGCTGATCGCGATCACTGCATCCAGTACATGACTGCCGTGCCGCTGGCCTTTGGCAATCTGGTTGCCGAGTATTACGAAGATGATTTCCATAAGGCGCATCCGATCATCGATGTGTTGCGCGACAAGATGGTGATAGTTGAGGAGCCGCGATTCACCCGTGAGTATCTGGAGTCCGACAAACGCTCCATTGCCAACGCGGTGCAGGTGTTTTTCAAGGACGGGTCGAGTACTGAAAACGTGGTGGTGGAATACCCGATTGGGCATCGTCGACGTCGGGTTGAAGGCATTCCGTTGCTGGAGGACAAGTTCAGGGCGAACTTGCTGACACGATTCACCGGGCAGCGTAGCGAAGAGATTTTTGCGTTGTGCAAGGATCGGCAGAAACTTGAGGCGACACCGGTAAACCGGTTTGTGGATTTGTTTGTTATCTAGAAGACCGAGTTATCGTTCATTCGCGAGCAAGCCCGCTCCCACATTTGATCGAGTTTACCCAGGAGGAATGCGATCAAATGTGGGAGCGGGCTTGCTCGCGAAGGCGGCAAATCAGGCGCTACAAATCTATTTGAAACGCCGCTCCACACCTTTCTCCACGAGAATCTTCGCGGAGATTTCTTCTACGGAAAAGTGCGTGGAGTTGATGTTCGGAATGTTCTCGCGGCGGAACAGGTTTTCCACCTCGCGAACTTCGAACTCGCACTGGGCGTAGCTCGAATAGCGGCTGTTGGGCTTGCGCTCGTTGCGGATCGCGGTAAGGCGGTCCGGGTCGATGGTCAGGCCGAACAGCTTGTGCTGGTGGGCGCGCAGGGCGGACGGCAGTTGCAGGCGCTCCATGTCGTCTTCGGTCAGCGGGTAGTTGGCTGCGCGGATACCGAACTGCATTGCCATGTACAGGCACGTCGGCGTCTTACCACATCGCGACACGCCCACTAGTATCAGGTCGGCCTTGTCGTAATAGTGCGTGCGGGCGCCGTCGTCGTTGTCGAGGGCGAAGTTAACGGCCTCGATACGCTCCATGTAATTGGTGTTGGCGCCGATGGAGTGGGACTTGCCCACGGTATAGGAAGAATGCTCGGTCAGTTCCTGTTCAAGCGGTGCCAGGAACGTCGAGAAAATGTCGATCATGAAACCATTCGAGGTTGCGAGAATCTCACGAATGTCCTGATTGACGATGGTGTCGAAGATAATCGGACGGAAGCCGTCGGTTTCGGCGGCTTTGTTGATTTGTTGTACCATGGCCCGCGCTTTGTCCACGTTGTCGATGTACGGCCGCGTGACTTTGCTGAAGGTAATGTTTTCGAACTGCGCCAGAAGGCTTTGACCCAGGGTTTCGGCGGTAATGCCGGTACCATCGGAGATAAAGAAAGCAGATCGTTTCATTTGCACCTTGGGCCTTAAGCTAGTGACGAATCTTGGATATGATAGGCGCGATTTGCCGGCCGCCATTGGCCCGCATTCTCACTTATTTTCCAGGTCCAGGCCATATAACCGGCAAATGCTCACTTAAGCAGCCGGTTTCTGAGCTTTTCCAACACAGTTAGTGGAGAGATCACCTTGGTAGAGTACGTAGTTTCCCTCGATAAGCTCGGCAAACACGATGTTGAGCATGTGGGGGGCAAGAACGCATCCCTGGGCGAGATGATCAGCAACCTTGCAGGTGCCGGTGTATCGGTGCCCGGCGGCTTCGCCACGACCGCTCAGGCTTATCGTGATTTCCTGGAACTGAGCGGCCTGAATCAGCAGATTCATGATGCGCTCGATGCCCTGGACGTCGATGACGTGAATGCGCTGGCCAAGACCGGTGCCCAGATCCGCCAATGGATCATGGAAGCCGAGTTCCCTGAAAAACTGAATGCCGAAATTCGTACCGCGTTCGCCACGCTGTCCGCCGGCAACCCTGACGTGGCCGTGGCCGTGCGTTCTTCCGCCACCGCCGAAGACTTGCCCGACGCATCCTTTGCCGGCCAGCAGGAAACCTTCCTGAACATCCGTGGTGTCGAAAACGTCATTCGCGCCGCCAAAGAGGTGTTCGCCTCGCTGTTCAACGACCGTGCCATTTCCTATCGCGTGCACCAGGGCTTCGACCACAAGCTGGTTGCCCTGTCTGCTGGCGTGCAGCGCATGGTCCGTTCCGAAACCGGCACCGCCGGCGTGATGTTCACCCTCGATACAGAGTCGGGCTTCCGTGACGTGGTGTTCATCACCGGCGCCTACGGCCTGGGTGAAACCGTCGTACAAGGCGCGGTGAACCCGGATGAGTTCTACGTTCACAAAGGCACGCTGGCCGCGGGTCGCCCGGCGATCCTGCGCCGCAACCTGGGCAGCAAAGCCATCAAGATGATCTACGGCGACGAGGCCAAGGCCGGTCGTTCGGTCAAGACCGTCGACGTGGACAAGGCTGAGCGCGCACGTTTCTGCCTGACCGACGCCGAAGTCAGCGAACTGGCCAAGCAGGCGATGATCATCGAGAAGCACTACCAGTGCCCGATGGACATCGAGTGGGCCAAGGACGGTGACGACGGCAAGCTGTACATCGTGCAGGCCCGTCCGGAAACCGTGAAGAGCCGCACCCAGGCCAACGTCATGGAACGTTACCTGTTGAAAGAAACCGGCACCGTGCTGGTGGAAGGCCGTGCCATCGGCCAGCGCATCGGCGCCGGCAAGGTCCGCATCATCAAGGACGTGTCCGAGATGGACAAGGTCCAGCCAGGCGACGTACTGGTTTCCGACATGACCGACCCGGACTGGGAGCCCGTCATGAAGCGCGCGAGCGCGATCGTCACCAACCGTGGCGGCCGTACTTGCCACGCGGCGATCATCGCCCGTGAGCTGGGTATTCCAGCGGTAGTAGGTTGCGGCAACGCCACCCAGCTGTTGAAAGATGGCCAGGGCGTGACCGTTTCCTGCGCTGAAGGCGACACCGGCTTCATCTTCGAAGGCGAACTGGGCTTCGACATCAAGAAGAACTCCGTGGACGCCATGCCTGAGCTGCCGTTCAAGATCATGATGAACGTCGGTAACCCGGACCGCGCCTTCGACTTCGCACAGCTGCCGAACGCCGGTGTGGGCCTGGCCCGCCTGGAGTTCATCATCAACCGCATGATCGGCGTGCACCCCAAGGCACTGCTGAACTACGACGGCCTGCCGCTGGACATCAAGGAAAGCGTCGACAAGCGCATCGCCGGTTACAACGATCCGGTCGGCTTCTACGTCGAGAAACTGGTCGAAGGCATCAGCACCCTGGCGGCTGCGTTCTGGCCGAAAAAGGTCATCGTGCGTCTGTCGGACTTCAAGTCCAACGAATACGCCAACCTGATCGGCGGCAAGCTGTACGAGCCGGAAGAAGAGAACCCGATGTTGGGCTTCCGCGGTGCCTCGCGTTACATCAGCGAATCGTTCCGCGACTGCTTCGAACTCGAATGCCGTGCCCTCAAGCGCGTGCGCAACGAGATGGGCCTGACCAACGTCGAAATCATGGTGCCGTTCGTCCGTACCTTGGGCGAAGCGAGCCAGGTGGTGGATCTGCTGGCGGAAAATGGTCTGGCTCGTGGCCAGAACGGCCTGCGCGTGATCATGATGTGCGAACTGCCGTCCAACGCCATCCTGGCTGAAGAGTTCCTCGAGTTCTTCGACGGTTTCTCCATCGGCTCCAACGACCTGACCCAGCTGACCCTGGGCCTGGACCGTGACTCCGGTATCATCGCCCACCTGTTCGACGAGCGTAATCCGGCGGTCAAGAAGCTGCTGGCCAATGCGATTGCCGCGTGCAACAAGGCCGGCAAATACATCGGTATCTGCGGTCAGGGTCCTTCGGACCACCCGGACCTGGCCAAGTGGCTGATGGAGCAGGGCATTGAAAGCGTTTCGTTGAACCCTGACTCTGTACTGGAAACCTGGTTCTTCCTGGCGGAAGGTCAAGCTTCGGCCTGATCCGGTGTAAACGGGCCGCCCCTTTCTGTGGGAGCGAGCTTGCTCGCGATGGACGTCAACGATAACGCGTTTATCCTGGATAAACGTGGTGTCCCGAGTTCTTCGCGAGCAGGGCTCGCTCCTACAGGGAGCGGTCTTTATGAGATTCAAGCAGGGCGGGCTCCATCTGGATGCCGCCCTTTTTTGTGCAAGAGATTATGCAAAGCAGCAGCAACCTATTTCCTGTCGCCCTGATCAGTGCCGAACGGCGCGGTGATCTGAGCGAAGATGTGTATCGTTTGAAACCCGGTAACAGTCCCGACTTCACCGTCGAATTGGCTGTGACACGCCTTGGCATGGCCGATGAGTCGTCCTCCCGTGGCGTGCCGGTGATCCTGCTGCACGGCAGCTTTTCCAATCGCCGGTTCTGGTTTTCTCCCAAAGGCCTGGGGTTGGGCGCTTACCTGGCCCGTCTGGGGTTCGATGTCTGGATTCCGGAAATGCGCGGTCACGGCCTGTCCCAGCGTAACCACGACTACCGCAAGAACCGTGTTGCCGACTACGCACGCTATGACCTGCCGGCCATTGGCGCGTTCGTGCGCGAACAGAGCGGGCAGGTGCCACACTGGATCGGTCACTCACTGGGCGGTATTACACTGGCCGCAGCGCTGGGTGGCGAGTACATCGGTGAGCCCGTCGTGGCCTCGGCGGCGTTTTTCGGTACACAAGTCAGTCGCACCTACTGGCCATTGAAGATTCCGCCGGTAGAGTGGAGCGGTCGCTTCATTCTCAAGCGTTTTGCCCAGTTGTCCGGCTCAAGGCTCAAGCGCGGTCCGGAGGACGAGCCCATCGGCCTGGCCCTGGAAGGCATGCGCTGGTACGGTCTGTTCGGGCGCTTTGGCGATGCCGATAAAAACTGGTGGGCGGGTTTGGCCGAGGTCAGGTTGCCGGTGCTTGCCGTGAGCGCTGCGGGTGATCATCAGGATCCTGCGTGGGCGTGTCGCAAGCTGTTCGAGCAGTTCGGTTCCGAGCACAAGCAATTCATCAACCTGGGGCGCGAGCAGGGCTTCGGCGACAATTTCGGTCACGTGGAAATGCTCGTCAGCAAGGCAGCCCAGGCTGAAGTCTGGCCTTTGGTGACGCGCTGGTTGGCCGATCAGCAGACACCTTTGCCGGGAGCGCAACAGGATTTGGTCGCGGCAGTCCGAGCCTGACGCTCTGACAAGGGCATTTCGCTCCGGTCGGCTTGCGGCTAAGATATGACGCATTGAGCTGTTCTGGTCACTTTCCGACATCCTCGATTGTCTTCCTCTTACAGGAGTTTCTCGATGAACCATTACATCACGCCTGACCTGTGCGACGCCTATCCGGAGCTGGTGCAGGTGCTGGAACCGATGTTCAGCAATTTCGGCGGCCGTGATTCCTTCGGCGGCGAAATCGTGACCATCAAATGCTTTGAAGACAACTCGCGGGTCAAGGAGCAGGTCGAGCTCAAGGGGAATGGCAAAGTGCTGGTGGTAGACGGTGGCGGTTCCCTGCGGCATGCGTTGCTCGGTGACATGCTGGCCGAGAAAGCCGCGAAAAACGGTTGGGAAGGGCTGGTGATCTACGGTTGCATCCGCGACGTCGATATCATCGCGCAGACCGATCTGGGCGTTCAGGCCCTCGCCAGCCACCCGAGGAAATCCGACAGGCGCGGGCTCGGCGATCTCAACGTTGTGGTGACGTTTGCCGGCGTGACGTTCCGTCCAGGAGAATACATTTATGCGGACAACAACGGCGTGATCATCTCGCCCAGCCCGCTGAAAATGCCTGAATAAAGCGCCGGTTGACCAAAGGAGTGCGGATGTTCGAGGAAGAAAACGCGCAATGGGGGCTGGTGCATGCCCTGGTGCTGGACGGTAAAGGCGGTGCGCGTTCGATTGCCCGGACTGAACTCGATGACTTGCAGCTGCAGGCCCATGAAAGCCTGTGGCTGCACTGGGATCGCAGTCATCCGCAAACCCGGACCTGGTTGCGCAAATCCAGCGGTCTGAGCGAATTCAGCTGTGACCTGTTACTCGAAGAAAACACCCGTCCGCGACTTTTACAGCTTTCGGACAGCGAACTGCTGCTATTTTTGCGCGGGGTCAATCTGAACCCTGGCGCCGAACCGGAAGACATGGTGTCGGTGCGGATTTTCGGCTCTGCCCAGCGTGTCATTTCCCTGCGTTTGCGTCCGTTGCGTGCCACTGACGAGTTGCTGGTGCAACTGTCCGAGGGCAAGGGGCCGAAAACTGCCTCCGAACTCATTCTTTGCATGGCGCAGTACCTCACCAACAAGGTACAGGATCTGGTCAGCTGTCTCTCGGAAGTGGTCGATGAGGAAGAAGAAAAGCTGGATGCCGACGAACGGTATACTCCTGAGCACGGGGCGGTTTTGCAGATTCGTCGCCGGGCGGCTGCGTTGAAGCGCTTTCTGGCTCCGCAGCGGGACATTTTCGGGCAGTTGACGCGAATCAAGTTGCCCTGGTTCGTCGAGGATGACGGTGATTACTGGAACGAATTGAACAACAGCCTGACCCGCTACCTCGAAGAGCTGGAATTGACTCGGGAGCGGGTGGGGCTGGTCCTGGAGGCTGAAGACCGTCGCTTGAGCGTGCGCATGAACCGCACGATGTATCGCTTCGGGATCATCACCGGGATCTTTTTGCCGATGAGTTTTCTGGCCGGGCTTTTGGGGATCAACGTCGGTGGAATTCCATTCTCTGCCAGCCCTTACGGCTTTCTGATCGCTTGCCTGATGATGGTCTCGGTGGCGCTCGGGCAGTGGTGGTTGTTCCGACGTTTGCGCTGGGTCTGAGGGAAACCATGTGACCCGACCAAAACTGACCGCGTCTCCCACAGACATCACGAGAGGTGCGTATGCACGATCCGTTTGAACAGTCTTTACGCGACATGCTCAACGCCTCACCGTCCACCCGGGACGACGATGCGTGCCTGGGGCGTGTGCTGAAAACCGCCAACCGCCAGGTCGGCGCCGGTGATCTGTTCAGTCTGCTGGGGCGCTGGTTGCCCGCACTGATGATCGCCCTGAATAACGGATCGGCCCATGTCGCGCCGGTATCCCGTCTTCGTAAACCTACTGCTCGCACTGCTGATAAGGCTGATTGAATATGGAACTTGATCTCTGGACTCAGAGCCTCGTCACTGCAATGACTGCGTTGTGGACCAAGGTTGCGAACTTCATTCCGAACCTGTTCGGCGCACTGGTTGTGCTGCTGTTGGGTTTTGTCGTGGCCAAACTGCTGGACACCTTGCTCTCGAAGTTGCTCGCCAAACTGGGCCTTGATCGCTTGATGGGTGGCACCGGCCTGACCAAATTGCTGTCCCGTGCAGGGTTGCAAGTTCCTATTTCGACGCTGATCGGCAAAATCGTCTATTGGTTCGTTCTGCTGATTTTTCTGGTTTCTGCCGCAGAATCCCTTGGCCTTGAGCGAGTTTCAGCTACGCTGGACATGCTTGCGTTGTATTTGCCGAAGGTGTTCGGCGCGGCGCTGGTGTTGCTGGTCGGTGTCTTGCTGGCGCAACTGGCCAACGGGCTGGTGCGCGGAGCGGCAGAAGGCGTGGGGCTGGACTATGCTTCAGGGCTTGGACGGATTGCCCAGGGCCTGGTGATCATCATCAGTATTTCGGTTGCGATCAGCCAGTTGGAGGTCAAGACCGACCTGCTGAACCATGTGATCGTGATTGTGTTGATAACCGTTGGTCTGGCAGTAGCGCTGGCCATGGGGTTGGGAAGCCGGGAAATTGCCGGCCAGATTCTTGCGGGAATCTACGTGCGTGAGCTGTACCAGGTTGGGCAACAAGTGCGTGTTGGCGAGGTCGAAGGCCAGATCGAAGAGATCGGCACGGTTAAAACCACATTGCTGACCGATGAGGGTGAGCTAGTCTCTCTTTCCAATCGGATCCTCCTTGAGCAGCATGTGAGTAGCCGCTAACCCGGCAAACCCTGCTAATGTATGCCGCCGCAAAATGCCTGCTCACGCTGGCTGCGGCGGACATTGACCTGACTGTCGGCCCGACTTGTTTTGAATAAAGCCCAATCGTTATCCATGCGCTACGACCCCCGCGAGCTCTCTGATGAGGAGTTGGTCGCGCGCTCGCATACCGAGCTGTTTCACGTAACACGCGCCTATGAAGAACTGATGCGGCGTTACCAGCGAACATTATTTAACGTGTGCGCACGATATCTAGGGAACGATCGTGACGCAGACGATGTCTGTCAGGAGGTCATGTTGAAGGTGCTGTATGGCCTGAAGAACTTCGAAGGTAAATCGAAGTTCAAGACATGGCTATATAGCATCACGTACAACGAGTGCATCACACAGTATCGGAAGGAACGGCGAAAGCGTCGCTTGATGGACGCATTGAGTCTTGACCCCCTCGAGGAAGCGTCCGAAGAAAAGACGCCGAAACCTGAGGAAAAAGGCGGACTTGATCGCTGGTTGGTGTATGTGAACCCGATTGATCGTGAAATTCTGGTGCTACGATTTGTCGCAGAACTGGAGTTTCAGGAAATCGCAGACATCATGCATATGGGTTTGAGCGCAACAAAAATGCGGTACAAACGCGCTCTAGATAAATTGCGTGAGAAATTTGCAGGCATTGCTGAAACTTAGTTCAGCGCAAATATCTCTTACGTGTAGGCAAGTTCTGTTAGACTTGCCGCCGAGTTGTCCCCCGGTTTGCGGGACTGCTTCACAATCACCAGATGGGGATTTAACGGATGAAACTGAAAAACACCTTGGGCTTGGCCATTGGTTCTCTTATTGCCGCCACTTCCATCGGCGCTCTGGCACAGGGCCAAGGCGCAGTTGAAATCGAAGGCTACGCAAAGAAGCAATATTTCGATAGCGACCGTAACTTCAAGAACGACGGCATCCTGCCGGGTGGTTCGATCGGTTACTTCCTGACAGACGACGTTGAACTGCGTCTGGCCTACGACGAAGTGCACAATGCCCGTGCAAACGATGGCAAGAACGTTAAGGGCGCGAACACCGCTCTGGACGCTCTGTACCACTTCAACAACCCAGGCGACATGCTGCGTCCTTACGTCTCGGGCGGTTTCTCCGACCAGAGCATCGACCAGAACGGCTCGAACGGTCGTAACCGTTCCACCTTCGCCAACGTTGGCGGCGGTGCCAAGCTGTACTTCACCGACAACTTCTACGCCCGTGCTGGTGTTGAAGCTCAGTACAACATCGACCAGGGCAACACCGAGTGGGCTCCTAGCGTCGGTATCGGTGTGAACTTCGGTGGCGGCAGCAAGCCAGCTGCTGCTCCAGTTCCAGCTCCGGAAGTTTGCTCTGACAGCGACAACGATGGCGTTTGCGACAACGTTGACAAGTGCCCAGACACCCCAGCCAACGTAACTGTTGACGCTGACGGCTGCCCGGCAGTTGCTGAAGTTGTTCGTGTTGAGCTGGACGTGAAGTTCGACTTCGACAAGTCGGTAGTCAAGCCAAACAGCTACGGCGACATCAAGAACCTGGCTGACTTCATGAAGCAGTACCCATCCACCAGCACTACTGTTGAAGGTCACACTGACTCCGTCGGTCCTGACGCTTACAACCAGAAACTGTCCGAGCGTCGTGCAAACGCCGTTAAACAAGTTCTGACCAACCAGTACGGTGTTGAATCGTCCCGCGTTCAGTCTGTTGGCTACGGCGAATCCCGCCCAGTTGCTGACAACAAAACTGACGCTGGTCGTGCAGTTAACCGTCGCGTAGAAGCGCAGGTTGAAGCTCAAGCTAAGTAATTAGCTCGCAGCTCTGAAAAGCCCGGCTCAGGCCGGGCTTTTCTTTGTCTGCGATTTAGTGGAACAGGTGAAACTACGCTGACTGATCTGCCGCCATCACAGGCAATTCACGCTCCCACAGCGATTGAGTTGCACAGGCTGCCACTGCACCGATCACCAGTATGGCAGGGCTTTTCAGCTGGAATCTGTAGGCAGCTTCATCCATGTTTGTGAGAGTGCTCCGACATTCCCGTTGATGGGGCAAAGAGGCATTTTCAATCATGGCCACGGGCGTATCCGTCGCCATGCCGCCGGCCAATAGCTGCTCACGGATTTCACCCAGCTTGGCCACTCCCATGTAAACCACCAACGTCGTTCCGCCTTGGGCCAGTGCCTGCCAGTTCAATTGGCTGTCGTCCTGGGTGTGTGCGGTGACCAGCGTGACACCACGGGCTACACCGCGCAAAGTCAGCGGAATATCGCATTGCGTTGCCCCCGCCAGCCCGGCAGTGATGCCGTTGACCAACTCGGCTTCGACCCCACGCTCACGCAGCCACTGCGCCTCTTCACCACCTCGGCCGAAAATGCATGGATCGCCGCCCTTGAGCCGCGCTACGCATTTACCCTGCCGGGCATAACGAAGCATCAGGCGATGGATGAACGCTTGCGGGGTAGAGCGGCAGCCGCCACGCTTGCCCACCGGAATGATCCGCGCCCCAGGGCAATGCTCGAGTACCGCGACATTGACCAGGTCATCGATCAGCACCACATCTGCCTCGCGCAAGGCACGTACCGCCTTCAACGTGAGCAACTCCGGATCACCCGGGCCCGCACCTACCAGCCAGACTTTTGCACTCATAGTGTTTTCCTCACGAGAAGACGGTGACTGGCTGCGCCGTGGCAGCCAGCAGGCGTTTGATTTCCGGAACGCAGGAGCCGCATTGCGTGCCGCAACCCAGTTCTTGCTTGAGCCCCTGCAAGTCCAGGCCACGGCTGATGCCGGCGCAGATCGCGTTCTGGCCGACGTTCTTGCAATTGCACAGGATCTTGTTCGAGTTGAAGGGCGTGTCGAGATTGCCCGGTGGTGCGCTCAGCGGCGCAAGCAGCCAGCGCCGCAGTTGCTGGTCCGCGCGACCTTCGAGCCACAGCCCCTGTAACCAGTGCTGGGCAAGGGTTTCACCGGCCAGTCGAATGGCAGTGATCCGGCCATTTTCGATCCGCACGCGCTTGCCTATGGCCCGTCGAGGGTCGTCGTAAGCCAGTACCGGGCCGTCATCGAGCGCCAGGTTTTTATCGATTTCGCTTAGCAACTCTGCTGAAGGTGCTGAAGTATTGGCAGCCCGTATAAGCAGGGCAGGGCGCTCACGGCCAACCAGACTGAGACTGACGTAGGAAAACGCCTCACAGAGCGGTCGTAGCGTTTCAAAATGCCGTTGAACATCGCCCTCGATCAGTGCGAATAGTTTCCAGGGCAAATCCACCGGATCCAGGCGAACACCGCTGTGTTTAAGTTCGGGCTGTTTCGACAAAGGATCGAATGCGGGCAGGGTGAGGCTGTTCACCCCGCCCTTGAGAAAACGGTCGCCCCAATGCATCGGCAAAAAGGCCTGGCCCGGGCGCACGCTGTCATCGCTGGCAACCGCGACGACGATTGCGCCGCGCCTGCTTTTCAGGCTGACCAGATCCCCCGGCTGCAGGCGATGGCGGCGCAGTTCGTCCGGGTGCAGGCTCAACTCCGCTTCGCTGACATAGCCAAACAGCTGCGCAGCGGTGCCGGTGCGGCTCATGCCGTGCCATTGATCGCGCAGGCGACCGGTGATCAGGGTCAGCGGAAAGCGTGCATCGCGTTGCTCTTTGGCGGCACGGTATGGATCGGCCACGAACTGTGCGCGCCCATTGGCAGTGGCAAATACCCCGTCGACGTACAGCCGGGCCGTGCCTTCAACGGCACCCGCAGGGAAGGGCCACTGCTGCGGGCCGAGACGATCGATCAGTGCATGGCTGATACCGGACAGATCCAGGTCGCGACCTTGAGTCAGTTGTTTGTATTCGTCAAAGACTTGAGCTGGATTATCAAATTCAAACAGGCTGGCTTGGCCGGGACGCAGGTGTTTTTCCAGGCGTTGTGCGAAATCTACGGTGATTGCCCAGTCCGGCCGCGCCTCACCCGGTGCGACGATTGCCTGGCGTACGTGGGAAATGCGCCGCTCGGAGTTGGTCACGCAACCTTCCTTTTCCCCCCAACTGGCGGCGGGCAGCAGAAGGTCGGCGAACTTTGCGGTTTCAGTGGTGCTGAAGGCTTCCTGCAACACCACGAACGGGCAGGCTTGCAGAGCTGCGCGCACGGCCGTCTGGTCCGGCATGGATTGCGCGGGGTTGGTGCAGGCGATCCACAACGCCTTGATCTTGCCGTTGCGCACTTGCTCGAACAATTCGATCGCAGTGAGCCCGGGGCTTTCCGGCAGTTGCTCGACGCCCCAGTAGGACGCCACTTGCGCACGGTGTTGTGCATTGGCGGCGTCACGGTGACCGGGCAGCAAGTTGGACAAACTGCCGGTTTCCCGTCCGCCCATGGCATTTGGCTGACCGGTGAGGGAGAAAGGTCCGGCGCCGGGACGACCGATCTGCCCGGTGGCCAGGTGCAGATTGATCAATGCACTGTTTTTCGCGCTGCCGGCGGTGGACTGGTTAAGCCCCATGCACCACAGCGACAGAAAGCTCGGTGATGTGCCGATCCACTCGGCACATTGCTGCAATTGCCCGAGGCTGATACCGCAGAGCTGCGAAACCATTTGCGGCGTGTAGTCACGCACCAGGTTTTTCAGCTCGGCCAGGCCTTCTGTGTGGTCCCTGATGAAGTCACGATCTATCCAGTCTTCCCACAGCAGCAGATGCAAAATCCCATGGAACAAGGCGACATCGGTGCCCGGCAAGATCGCCAGGTGCAGGTCAGCCAGATCGCAAGTATCTGTGCGACGTGGGTCTATGACGATGACCTTCATCTGCGGCCGGCGGGATTTGGCGGCTTCCAGGCGGCGAAACAGCACCGGGTGGGCGTAGGCCATGTTGCTGCCGACGATCATCACGCAATCGCTCAGCTCCAGGTCTTCGTAGCTGCAGGGCGGGGCGTCGGCACCCAGGCTGCGCTTGTAGCCGACCACCGCCGAGGACATGCACAGACGCGAATTGCTGTCGATGTTATTGGTGCCTACCAGGGCACGCGCCAGCTTGTTGAAGGCGTAGTAGTCCTCGGTCAACAGTTGCCCGGAAATGTAGAACGCCACGCTGTCCGGGCCATGTTCGGCAATGGTTGCGGCAAACACGCTGGTAGCGTGATCGAGGGCGGTATCCCAATCGGTGCGGTGGCGGGCCAGGCTTTTACCGAGGCGCAGTTCGGGGTACAACGCCCGCGCCGTCAAGTCGCCGGTCAGGTGCAGGGTCGAACCCTTGCTGCACAGTTTGCCGAAATTGGCCGGGTGCGCCGGGTCGCCGCTGACGCCGAGGATGCGCTCGCCGTCGTGCTCGATCAGCACCCCGCAGCCGACCCCGCAGTAACAGCAGGTGGACGCAGTGATCTGGCGGTTCATCAGCCTGCATCCCGCAGGGCCAGCATCACCCGGCCATTTTCCACCCGGGCGAGATGGTGATGGGCACAGCCGATGTCCGGGGCCAGGGCTTCGCCGCTTTCCAGGTCGATTTGCCAGTTGTGCAGCGGACAGGCCACACGCTTGCCGTAGACCAGACCTTGGGACAACGGGCCGCCCTTGTGCGGGCAGCGGTCGTCGAGGGCGAACACTTCGTCGTCGCTGGTACGGAAAATCGCGATGTCTCCCTTTGGCCCGGCGATGATCCGCGAGCCCAGGGCATTGATCTCTTCCAGTGCACAGATATCCAGCCAGTTCATGCCAGCACCTCCAGGTTTTTCACGGGGATGACGTCGAATTCTTTTTTCAGCTGGGGCTGTTCCAGACGTTCCTTCCACGGGTCCTGTTCGAACGACAGGGAGAATTGCAGGCGATCGTTGAGCGCCTTGCGACGCTCCGGATCTTCCAGCACGGCTTTCTTGAGGTGTTCCATGCCGACCCGTTGCAGGTAATGCACGGTGCGCTCGAGGTAGAAGGCTTCTTCGCGATAGAGCTGCAGGAATGCACCGTTGTATTCGCGCACTTCTTCGGCGGTTTTCAGTTTGACGAAAAATTCCGCGACTTCGGTCTTGATCCCGCCGTTGCCACCGATGTACATCTCCCAGCCGGAGTCCACACCGATAATTCCCACATCCTTGATACCGGCTTCCGAGCAGTTGCGCGGGCAACCGGAGACAGCCAGCTTCACCTTGTGCGGCGACCACATGTTGAACAGGTCATGTTCCAGTTCAATGCCCAACTGTGTGGAGTTCTGGGTGCCAAAGCGGCAGAACTCGCTGCCGACGCAGGTTTTCACTGTGCGGATGGATTTGCCATAGGCGTGGCCGGACGGCATGTCCAGGTCTTTCCACACCCCCGGCAGGTCTTGCTTGCGAATACCCAGCAAGTCGATGCGCTGGCCACCGGTGACCTTGACCATCGGCACGTTGTACTTGTCGGCGACGTCGGCAATGCGCCGCAGCTCTGAAGGATTGGTCACACCGCCCCACATCCGCGGGACGACAGAGTAGGTGCCGTCTTTCTGAATATTGGCATGGGCGCGTTCATTGATCAGGCGCGATTGCGGATCATCCCTGGCTTCCCCCGGCCAGGTGGAGATCAGGTAGTAGTTGAGCGCCGGGCGGCAGGTGGCGCAGCCGTTGGGTGTGCGCCAGTTCAGGTAGCTCATGGTGCCGGCGATGGTCAGCAGGTGCTGCTCGCGGATGGCCTGGCGGATTTGCCCGTGATTGAGGTCGCTGCAGCCGCAGATGGCCTTTTCGCTTTTCGGTTTGACGTCCGCCGCGCCGCCCACGGTGTTGATCAGGATCTGTTCGACGAGGCCGGCGCAGGAACCGCAGGAGCTGGCAGCCTTGGTGTGTTTCTTGACGTCGTCGACACTGAACAGCCCGTGTTCCTGAATGGCCTTGACGATGGTGCCTTTGCACACGCCGTTGCAGCCGCAGACTTCGGCGTTGTCGGCCATGCTCATGGCTTTGTCCTGGCCTTGATGTCCTACGTCGCCAAGCGCATTTTCACCGAACATCAAGTGATCGCGGATCTCACTGATGGCATGGTTTTCACGGATCTGCCGGAAATACCAGCCGCCATCCGCCGTATCGCCGTACAGGCAGGCGCCGACCAGCACGTCATCCTTGATCACCAGTTTCTTGTAGACGCCGCCAATCGGGTCCGAGAGGGTAATGGTCTCGGTGCCTTCACCGCCCATGAAGTCGCCGGCGGAAAACAGGTCGATACCGGTAACCTTCAATTTGGTCGAGGTCACCGAACCCTTGTAGGTGGCAAAACCCAGTTGGGCCAGGTGGTTGGCGCAGACTTTGGCCTGTTCGAACAGCGGCGCCACCAAGCCATACGCGATACCGCGGTGGCTGGCACACTCGCCGATGGCATAGATCCGTGGGTCGTAGGTTTGCATTGTGTCGTTGACCAGAATCCCGCGGCTGCACGGAATGCCGGATTTCTCCGCCAGTTCGGTATTGGGGCGAATGCCGGCGGCCATCACTACCAGGTCAGCGGGAATGATGTCGCCGTTCTTGAATTGCACCGAACCGACCCGGCCGTTGCCAGCGTCGTGCAAGGCCTGGGTCTGCTCGCACAGGCGAAAGTGCAGGCCGCGAGATTCCAGCGCGGTTTGCAGCAACTGGCCGCTGGTCTTGTCCAGTTGCCGTTCCAGCAACCACTCGCCGATATGCACCACGGTGACGTGCATGCCCCGCAGCATCAGGCCGTTGGCGGCCTCCAGGCCGAGCAGGCCGCCGCCGATCACCACGGCGTGCCGGTGGGTTTTCGCGGTGTCGATCATGGCCTGGGTGTCGGCGATGTCGCGGTAGCCGATCACGCCGTCAAGGGTATTGCCGGGAATGGGCAGGATGAAAGGCGTCGAGCCGGTGGCGATCAGCAGGCGATCGTATTCGGCTTCGCTGCCGTCTTCGGCAATGACCCGGCGCTTGACCCGGTCGATCTCCACCACCTTACGGTTGAGCAGCAGCTTGATGTTGTTTTCCAGGTACCAGTCCAGGTCGTTGAGCACGATTTCTTCGAAGGTCTGTTCGCCCGCCAGCACCGGCGACAGCAGGATGCGGTTGTAGTTGGTGTGCGGTTCGGCACCGAAGACCGTGATGTCGTACAGCTCCGTGCTCAGTTTGAGCAGCTCTTCCAGGGTCCGGACCCCGGCCATGCCGTTGCCGATCATCACCAGTTTTAGTTTTTTCATCAGGTTCTCCGGGGAGCTCAGGTCTGCCTCATCAGGGTCAGGCCATGCTCGACAAATTTTGCGCAAACAAAAAAAGGCGTCCCGCTAGTTGCCTAGCGAGGACGCCTTTGTCCTAGTCCCGTTCTCTCGGGAAGTGCAACCTTCGTCGTTGAAGCCTGCGCTGTATGTCTGTTGAAAGAGGTAATGCAGTGGTTATGCCAAGTCGCTCATATCCCGTGTTTGTTGGCATTTTCCCCGTTCACAAGGGCAGAACCGTGAGGGAGTGCACCGATTCAAGGCGCATTGCCCGCTAATGGAGCGCAACCATCAGCAGCACCAGATTGAGCAGCAACGATACCAGCGCCAATGTTCGCCAGACTTTCAGCGGCTCGCGCTCCAGCAAGGGCCTGGGGCGCACGCTCAAGCTGTGGCGCTCGCCCTGTTCGATCAGCAGCAGCCATTCTTCCGCTGTTTCGAAACGCTGGTCGGGGGCCGCCGCCACGGCGCGCTCCAGGCTATGGGCGATCCAGTCCGGCAGGTCGGGCCGGTAGCGGCTGGCGTTGACCGGGAGGCCAAACCTCGGGCGCTGGAAGGCTTCGATTTCGCCATAGGGGTAATGCCCGGTGAGCAGGAAATACAGGGTCACTCCGACGGCGTACAAGTCCTGCTGTGGCGTCGGTACTTCGCCGCGAAAGGCTTCGGGTGCGATGTAACTGGGTGTACCCGGCAGCGCCCAGGGCAGATCTTGCGAAAGCCCGGGGCAGTAGGCGAGGCCGAAATCCAGCAGGCGCAACTCACCATCGTCCCCCAGCAGCAGGTTTTCCGGTTTGATATCGCGATGCAGGATCTGCCGTCGATGTAACAGGCCGACCGCTCGCAGCAAGCGTTCGGCGATGTCTTGCCACTGGGGCAGCGGCAGCGGCCCGCCTTGCTCATGTCGTTGGGCCAGGGTAGCGCCCGAATATTCACGCATCACGTAGTACAAATGCTGACGCTGACTGGCGGAGTGGACTTCAGGAAAATGTCGACCGGCCACGCGTTTGAGAAACCATTCTTCCGACAGTAACGCTTGCCCGGCCTGGTGATCGTCGTGCAGGCGACCGGGCAGGGTTTTCAACAGCCAGGGTTGTTGCTGGCTGTCGCGAACGCGATAAAGCAGTGATTGCTGGCTCTGTGCGACGATCCCCTCGACCTGCCAGCCCTCGAACGCCTGACCCGGTTTCAGGGCAGGCGGCAGTGGCCATTGCTGTAAGTGCATCAACGCATCGCCAATGCTCGCTTCACCCAGGGCATCGACCCGCACCAGCATGGCGCTGGCGTTGTCCTGGCTGCCCGCCAGGTGCGCAGCATTGACCAGGGTGTTCGCAGCGCTGTGCAAGTCCGGTTGATCGCGCAGGATCGCGGCAATGGCGGTATCGCCTAGGACGGCCCAGACGCCGTCGCTGAGCAGGACGAAGCATTCATCGGGGCGCAACTCACCGTCGAGAAAATCCAGCACCAGGTGTTGATCGAGCCCCAGCGCCCGTTTCAGCACATGCTGCATGCCCGGCTGGTCCCAGACGTGATCCTCGCTGATTCGCTGCAATTGGTCGGCGTGCCAGCGATACACCCGACAATCGCCGACATGAGCCAGGGTAAAACGCCGGCCGCGCAGGACCAGCGCACTGAGGGTGGTCAGCAGCGGTTGTCCGCCGCCATTGGCCTGCAACCAGCGGTTCTGCGCCAGCAGCAGACGATCGAGTGCCTGTGCGGCGCTCCAGGTTTCCGGCGTGGCGTAGTAATCCAGCGCCAGGGCCTGCAGCGTCGAACGGGCAGCCAGACCGCCATCGACGCATTGGCTGACACCGTCGGCAATCGCGAACAGGTAACCCTTGCTCGCGGCCAGCGCCGGAGCCGGCGTGACCAGGCGCAGGGCATCCTGGTTTTCCTCGCGAGGACCGATTGCGCTGGCTTCGGCGAAACTCAGTTGCAGGCTCATCGGGGCGTCAGACTCGCGCTGCCGTCACGGCGGCCGAACCCCAGGTGGTTCTCCAGCGACGTTTTACGCCGTGCAGACCGAACCAGGCCAGAACGCCGAGGCTGGCGAACAACCACAGTGCCAGTTGATAGCTGCCGGTGCTTTGCTTGATCGCGCCCATGCCGGCCGCGAGAGCAAAGCCACCGATACCGCCGGCCATGCCGATCAGGCCGGTCATCACGCCGATTTCCCGGCGAAAACGCTGGGGCACCAATTGGAATACCGCGCCATTGCCTGCGCCCAGACCGAGCATGGTGCAGACGAAAAGTGCCAGTGCGGCGTAGGAACTCGGCAGATTGAAGCCGACCACGGCAATGCAGATCGCCGCGACGGTGTACATCGCCAGCAGAGTCCGAATGCCGCCGAACCGGTCAGCCAGCGCGCCACCCAAGGGGCGCATCAGGCTGCCGCCGAACACGCAGGCAGCGGTGTAGTAGCCAGCAGTCACCGGGCTCAAGCCGTACTGGTCGTTGAAATAACCGGGCAGGGCACTGGCCAGACCGATGAAGCCGCCGAATGTCACGCTGTAGAAAAACATGAACCACCAGCTGTCACGATCGCCCAAGGCCTTGAAGTAGTCGGCCATGGATTTGGCTTTTGGCCGCTCGGGGGCATTGCGGGCCAGCCAGGCGAAGATGATCAGGGTCAGAATCAGCGGAATCAGGGCGAAACCGAACACGTTGCTCCAGCCAACCGCCGCCGCCAGCACCGGGGCGATCAATGCGGCGAGCACCGTGCCCGAGTTCCCCGCGCCGGCGATGCCCATGGCCTTGCCTTGATGCTGCGGCGGATACCACTGCGAGGCCAGGGGCAGGGCGACGGCGAACGAAGCGCCGGCCATGCCGAGGAACAGGCCCAGCAGCAACGCCTGCTCGTAGCTGTGGATCCCGAGTTTCCAGGCGCCGAACAGCGCGCAGATCACGATGACCTGACCGATCAGGCCGGCGGTTTTGGGCGACAGGCGATCAGCCAGCATCCCCATCACGAAGCGCAACACCGCCCCGGCCAGAATCGGCGTGGCGACCACCAGCCCCCGTTGCTGCGTCGTCAGGTGCAGGTCGGCGGCGATCTGTACCGCCAAAGGACCGAGCAGGTACCAGACCATGAAGCTCAGGTCGAAATAGAGGAAGGCTGCGAACAATGTGGGTGTATGGCCGGATTTCCAGAAGCTTGAATTCATTGCGCACCTCAGCTGTGAAGAGTCTCGAAAGGAGTCATGAGCTTGCAGGTGGGGCGCCGATACGGCCGCACCACCGGCCCCGTGCTGTGGGGCCAAAACGAAAAAACGCCGCTACCCGATCCGCCAAGGGCAAATGAGGTGAGCGACGTCTTTGTCGTAGGTGGGGCAACCGCCGTTGGTTACCTGTGGTGATTACTTAGCGAGATCTGTGCCAACACTCGAAATCGAGTTGCTGCCATTCGCGAGCAGGCTCGCTCCCACAAGGGAATGGCGTCGAACACAAACCACCTGTGGGAGCGAGCCTGCTCGCGATGGCGCCCTTACAAGCGCCACTGGACTTCAGCCGAGCAACTCGCTCATGGCAATAATCTGCTCCGCCACTTGAATCAGCTTCTGCTGGCGGCTCATCGCCTGGCGGCGCATCAGTGTGTAGGCCTCTTCCTCGTTGCAGTCCTTCATTTTCATCAGCAGTCCCTTGGCCAGTTCAATGCGCTTGCGCTCGGCCAATTGCTGGTCGCGGGCATGCAGTTGGGCACGCAAGGCCTGATCGCTTTCGAAGCGTGCCATGGCCACATCGAGAATCGGCTGCAGGCGTTGTGCGTGAATGCCTTCGACGATGTAGGCGCTGACACCGGACTTGATCGCCTGTCGCATCACATCGGGGTCGTGTTCGTCCGTGAACATCACAATCGGTCGTGGCTGGTCGCGAGTCACCAGCACCACTTGTTCCATGACATCGCGGCCCGGTGACTCGGTATCGATCAGAATCACATCCGGACGCACCGTTTCGACGCGTTCGGGCAGGTCGATGGTCAGGCCGGATTCATCGATCACTTCGAATCCGGCCTCGGTCAGGGCGGCCCTCAGGCGTCCGACTTTTTTAGCGGTGTCATTGATCAGCAGGATACGCAGCATGTTCATGGTCTCCTGTCAGCGGCTGGCGGATCGGTGCGAGCTGTCGCTCATGGCGTGCAGTTTGAAACTGCGGGCATAACCGGCCGGGTCCGAACCGTCCCAGGTCTTGCCGTCGATCAACTGACTGCTGCGCATCTCCTTGCCCCGTGCCGCGACCCCTACAGCGCTGGCCGCTTCACGATATAAGTCTAGTTGCTGGACTTGACGGGCCACGGCGAGGTAATTCGGGTCGTCGCGCAACAAACCCCAGCGACGGAACTGGGTCATGAACCACATGCCATCGGACAGGTACGGCAGATTGACCTCGCCTTCACCGTGGAAGCGCAGGGCGTGTGGGTCTTGCCAGCGATTGCCCAGACCATCGACATAGTCGCCCAGCAGGCGCGGCTCGATGCACTCCAGCGGCGCATCGAGGTATTGCGCTGCACTGAGCAATTGCGCGGTGCTGCGACGATTTTCGCTGCTTTCTTCGATGAAGCGACTGGCCTCCAGAATCGCCATCACCAACGCGCGGGCAGTGTTGGGGTATTGCTCGACGAAGGCGCGGGTGCAGCCCAGGACCTTTTCCGGATGATCGGGCCAGATGGTCTGGGTCGTAGCCAAGGTGAAGCCGAGGTCCTGTTGCACGGCGCTGGCGGACCAGGGTTCGCCGACGCAGAGCCCGTCGATACGCCCGGCCCGCAGGTGCGCGACCATTTGCGGCGGCGGCACCACCACGCTGTCGACATCCAGCAGCGGGTGAATGCCCTGGCTGGCGAGCCAGTAATACAACCACATGGCGTGGGTGCCGGTTGGAAACGTCTGGGCGAAGGTGAATTTTGAGCGAGTTTGGTGCACGTGCCGTTCCAGTGCTTCAGGACTGGTCACTCCAAGCGCTTGCAAACCACGGGACAGGTTGATGCTCTGGCCGTTCTGATTCAGGCCCATCAGCACGGCCATGTCGGTCGCGGCCACGCCACCGATGCCCAGGTGAACGGCGTAAACCAGACCGTAGAGGCTGTGGGCGGCATCGAGTTCGCCGCTGACCAGTTTGTCCCGCAGGTTGGCCCAGGACGACTGACGCTTGAGGTTCAGGGTCAAGCCATGGGGTTGGGCGAAGCCCTGGGTGGCGGCGACAACTACCGAGGCGCAGTCGCTCAGAGCCATGAAGCCGAGATTGATTTCGGTTTTTTCCGGGGCATCGCTGCCATTGACCCAGGCCAGAGGGCCGGCTGATGGTTCGTTCATCGCGTGTTCACCTTGCAAAAAAAACGTCGTCCCGAGTTCTTGCATGAGCAGGTCGGGGACGACGCCATTGTCTTTGCACACATTCGGTCGTTGGCATGGGTGCTGGTGCCCAGAGTGGTGCAAGGCATATGCCATTATCCGTTGATTTGATCACGCGCCTCGCTTGCCACCCCGTTGCCCGGCTATAATCGCCGCCTCAATTCGCCGCCAATCGAGTCAAATCCGCCCATGTACACCCTGGCCCGTCAGCTGTTGTTCAAACTCTCCCCGGAAACCTCCCACGATCTGTCCCTGGACCTGATCGGCGCGGGCGGGCGTCTTGGGCTCAACGGCTTGCTGTGCAAGGCCCCGGCGAAGACGCCGGTGAATGTCATGGGCCTGGACTTCCCGAATCCGGTGGGGCTGGCCGCCGGCCTGGACAAGAACGGCGCGGCCATCGATGGTTTCGCCCAACTGGGTTTCGGTTTTGTCGAAATCGGCACCATCACGCCGCGTCCGCAGCCGGGCAACCCGAAGCCACGCCTGTTCCGTCTGCCGGAAGCCGAGGCGATCATCAATCGCATGGGGTTCAACAACCTCGGCGTCGATCACCTGCTGGCCCGCGTGGCGGCGGCCAAATACAAGGGCGTGCTGGGCATCAACATCGGCAAGAACTTCGATACGCCGGTCGAGCGTGCCGTGGATGACTACCTGATCTGCCTGGACAAGGTCTACGCCCACGCCAGCTATGTGACGGTCAACGTCAGCTCGCCGAACACACCGGGCCTGCGCAGCCTGCAATTCGGTGACTCGCTCAAGCAGTTGCTGGCCGATCTGGCCGAGCGTCGCGCGGAACTGGCATTGCGTCATGGCAAGCATGTACCGCTGGCGATCAAGATCGCGCCGGACATGAGCGACGAAGAAACCGCACAAGTTGCGCAAGCGCTGATCGAAACCGGGATGGATGCGGTCATTGCGACTAACACCACCCTGAGCCGTGTAGGCGTCGAAGGCATGGAGCACGGCGAAGAAGCCGGTGGTCTGTCCGGCGCGCCGGTTCGCGACAAGAGCACCCACACCGTGAAAGTGCTGGCATCGGAGCTGGGTGGTCGGCTGCCGATCATCGCTGCCGGCGGTATTACCGAAGGCAAGCACGCAGCGGAGAAAATCACCGCGGGCGCGAGCCTGGTGCAGATCTACTCGGGCTTCATCTACAAAGGCCCGGCGCTGATTCGTGAGTCGGTAGACGCCATCGCAGCCCTGCGCTGATCCCTTGTAGGAGCGAGCCTGCTCGCGAAGGACTCGAGAACACCGCGTGTTTCCAGAAAGCACGCGTTATCGTTGACGTCCATCGCGAGCAGGCTCGCTCCTACAGGGGGATTGTTCCGGGCCAATGAGCAGGCATAAAAAAGGGCCCCTTTAAAGGAGCCCCTGGGCCGGAGCCCGCCGTCCGGATGGGACGTGCATGGTTAATTCAGTACAAATCAGATTGTCGTGTCGGAGTGTTCTGCCCTGTAATTAGCCGACGGCGTGAAGTTCGTTGAGTCTGTGGATTCCCGCAGTGCCGGTCATACCGTCCCAGTTGTCGCCGCGTCCTTCTCGCCAGCCGTTAATCCAGGCTTGACGTACCGACGGTAGAGTAAATGGGCAAAGCTCACGGGATTTACCACCAACGCCATATTGATATCCGCGCAAAAATGCTCTTTCCAACGGATCACGCTTAAGTCTTCTCATAGGGTGTTGCCCTCACTTGTTGACTGTATTTATCGCGTCGACCTCTATTGAGGTCTGGCAGAAAAACTCTGCCGTTGGGGGCTCGTTGCCGGCGTGACGAGCCAAGGTGTTGGCGTCATTGCGGCGCCAACCTGTATTGAGTTCTAACCAATGCGTCACATCGAGGGAATGATCGTTTTGTCATAAGGACGTAACCGTTCATGTGCTAACGCCATAAGTAACAGAGCGTTTGTAGCGTATTTATTGGCCAAACCCCGGTATGATCGGCTCTGCGCTGGATGATGGGCTTAATCCTTTAGTGAGAATGGCTCCCGTTGCCGGGAAGCACTATTCGACGAAGGGTCGACTTATGACATTTTGTTGCATCAACTTTTTTATCTGTCCTTGCATCTAAGCTCATTTAACCCGAGCAGCAGGGGTGGAACGGCACACCTTCGTGCCACGCGGGCGCTCTTCGAGAAAAGTGCCTGATTGAAAACCGGACCGGCAATGCGTTGCCCGGTCACTTAGCTAAAGGTTCTGGAATTCCCATGTCCGATCGTTTCGAACTCTTCCTCACTTGCCCAAAAGGCCTTGAAGGCCTGCTCATCGAGGAAGCCGTCGGGCTTGGCCTTGAGGAAGCGCGGGAGCACACCTCTGCCGTACGCGGCATGGCCACCATGGAAACCGCTTATCGCCTGTGCCTGTGGTCGCGCCTGGCCAACCGCGTGCTGCTGGTGCTCAAGCGTTTCCAAATGAAGGACGCCGAAGACCTGTACCACGGCGTGCTGGACATCGAGTGGCAAGACCACATGCTCAATGACGGCACCCTGGCTGTCGAATTCAGCGGCCATGGCTCAGGTATCGACAACACCCACTTCGGCGCGCTGAAGGTCAAGGATGCCATCGTCGACAAACTGCGCACCCCGCAAGGCGACCGTCCGTCCATCGACAAGCTCAACCCGGACCTGCGCATTCACCTGCGCCTGGATCGTGGCGAAGCCATTCTGTCTCTTGACCTGTCCGGTCACAGCCTGCACCAGCGCGGCTATCGCTTGCAGCAAGGTGCGGCGCCGCTCAAGGAAAACCTCGCGGCCGCCATCCTGATCCGTTCCGGCTGGCCCCGTATCGCGGCCGAAGGCGGCGCTCTGGCCGACCCGATGTGCGGCGTCGGCACGTTCCTGGTGGAAGCCGCCATGATCGCCGCCGACATGGCGCCGAACCTGCGTCGCGAGCAGTGGGGCTTCACCGCCTGGCTCGGTCACGTACCGGCGCTGTGGAAAAAACTCCACGAAGAAGCCACCGAACGCGCCGCGGCCGGCCTGGCCAAGCCGCCGCTGTGGATTCGCGGTTACGAAGCCGATCCGCGCCTGATTCAACCGGGCCGCAACAACGTCGAACGTGCTGGCCTCAGTGAATGGATCAAGATCTACCAGGGCGAAGTCGCGACCTTCGAGCCGCGTCCGGACCAGAACCAGAAAGGCCTGGTGATCTGCAACCCACCATACGGCGAGCGTCTGGGCGACGAGGCGAGCCTGCTCTACCTCTACCAGAACCTTGGCGAACGCCTGCGTCAGGCTTGCCTCAACTGGGAAGCCGCGGTGTTCACCGGCGCCCCGGACCTGGGCAAGCGCATGGGCATCCGCAGCCACAAGCAGTATTCATTCTGGAACGGCGCCTTGCCGTGCAAGCTGTTGCTGATCAAGGTGTTGCCGGATCAATTCGTCACCGGCGAGCGTCGTACTCCGGAGCAGCGCCAGGTCGAGCGCGAGCAAGCCGCCTACGATCAGGCGCCGAACGAACCGCAGGAACGCAAGTTCAACAAAAACGGCAACCCGATCAAACCGGCGCCGGCACCGGCTCCAGTGGTCGAGCAGCCGCGCCTGAGCGAAGGCGGGCAGATGTTCGCCAACCGCCTGCAAAAGAACCTCAAGGCCCAGGGCAAGTGGGTCAAGCGTGAAGGCATCGACTGCTACCGCGTGTACGATGCCGACATGCCGGAATACTCCATGGCCATCGACCTGTATCACGATTGGGTGCACGTCCAGGAGTACGTCGCGCCGAAATCAATCGATCCGGAAAAGGCTTCGGCCCGCATGTTTGATGCCCTGGCAGCCATCCCGCAGGCGTTGAACATCGACAAGAGCCGTGTGGTGGTCAAGCGCCGCGAGCGCCAGAGCGGTACCAAGCAGTACGAGCGCCAGGCGGCACAGGGCAAGTTCGTCGAGGTCAATGAGGGTGGCGTGAAGCTGCTGGTGAACCTCACCGACTACCTCGACACCGGTCTGTTCCTCGACCACCGGCCGATGCGCATGCGTATCCAGAAAGAGGCGGCCGGCAAGCGCTTCCTCAATCTGTTCTGCTACACCGCGACGGCCAGTGTGCATGCGGCCAAGGGCGGCGCGCGCAGCACCACCAGTGTTGACCTGTCGAAAACCTATCTGGACTGGGCGCGTCGCAACCTGTCCTTGAACGGTTTCTCCGACAAGAACCGCCTGGAGCAGGGTGATGTGATGGCGTGGCTCGAAGCCAGTCGTGACGAGTACGACATGATCTTCATCGACCCGCCGACGTTCTCCAACTCCAAGCGCATGGAAGGTGTCTTCGACGTGCAGCGCGACCAGGTGCAACTGATCGACCTGGCCATGGCGCGACTGGCGCCCGGCGGCGTGTTGTACTTCTCCAACAACTTCCGCAAGTTTGAACTGGAAGCCAACCTCGGCGAGCGTTATGCAGTCGAGGAGATCACCGCCCAGACCATCGACCCGGATTTTGCCCGCAACGCCAAGATCCATCGCGCCTGGAAAATCACGGCTCGTTGAAGCGTGGATCCACCTGTAGGAGCGAGCTTGCTCGCGATGGTCGACAACGATAACGCGTGCTTTCTGAATGCACGCGGTGTTCTTGAGTCCATCGCGAGCAAGCTCGCTCCTACAGAGTTGTTCAGGGCTGGTCAAATTAGTGGCTAATAGCTATAGCTCAGTTCATGGCCAAAGGGCTTCTCCGCACCTGGCGTTTTGAGTTTGCGTTTTATGTCGTTGCACGCCGTGCGCCCCAAGATCCTGGGAATTATCAGCGAAGATGCCTCGGCCTGGTTGGTCGCGCTGCTGGTATTGCTGGTTGGCGGGGTGCTCACCGGGTTGCTGGCGTGGTCGACGCTGAATCTGTTTCACCATCAATTGCGGCAACGTTTCCAACTGCTGGCCAGTGAACGTTACAGCCGTATCGAAGAGCGTTTCGAAGATCAGGAGCAGCGCCTCGACGGCCTGCGCCGGTTTTTCGCCAATTCCGATTCGGTGTCCCGAGCGGAATTCGACGGCTACACCCAACCTTTGCTGCTGCGAACCCAAGCGTATTCCTATGCCCAGCGGGTCACTCGTGACGAGCGGGTGGCGTTCGAGCGTCGGGTGCGAGACGAGGGCTTGAACAACTTCACCCTGAGAGAGCTCAACGCCGGCGGCCAACTGCAACTGGCCGGCGAACGAGATGAGTACGTGGCGGTGCTGTACAGCCAGACGCAAAGCAAACTCGGCGCTCCCTTCGGTTACGACTTGCTGGCCCAGCCGCTGCGGCGTGCCACGCTCGCTCGGGCCGATCAGCGTGGCGGTATGGCGGTATCGCAACCGATGCATCTGGTGAGTATCGAACCGGCTTATGCGCGCGGCGTGCTGCTGGTCGCGCCGCTCATGCAGCGCAACAGTCAGGACCGCAAATCCACGAAGCCCTACGGTTATGTCATGGCCGTGATCAGCATGCGCCAGTTGTTGGCGGACGGACTGCCGGACGCCAGCCATGACTATCTCTCGGTGCGCATCCTCGATTTGTCGATCGATGACCAGCACGAGGTGCTGTTCGAGTCACCCAACCCGCCGGCCATCAGCGAGCTGTCGGCCACGCGCCTGTTGCGCATGGCCGACCATGACTATCAAGTTGATATCCAGCCCAGCGATGCGTTCGTGAAGGCCAATCATTCCTCCGTGACCAGTGTGGTGGTGTTGGGTGGAATGCTCAGCGTGATGCTCAGTGCCTTGCTGTATGTGTTGGTCAGCCAGCGGCAGCGGGCGTTGAAAATGGTCGAGCAACGTACCCAGGAGCTACGGGATCGAGAGCAGGAGCTGCGCGGCACCCATGGTCAGTTGCGTGGTGTGCTGAATGCCGCCACCCAGGTCGCGATCATCGCCACCGACCTGCGCGGTGTCATCAGCACCTTCAACGCCGGTGCTGAGCAGATGCTTGGCTATACCAGTGCCGAGGTGGTGGGGCATATGACCCTGGAGAGCCTGCACCTGCCCCGGGAGCTGGTCGCTCGCTCGGCAGAGTTGAGCGCACGCTATGGTAAACCGGTGCCGACCTGCCAGGCGATGCTGGTCGAAGGCGACGCGCAGGGCAGCCACGAGGCGCGGGAGTGGACGCTGGTACGTGGCGATGGCAGCCATTTGATAGTCAACATGCTCGCCACGCCAGTGCTCGACGAGCAAGGCCTGTGGGTTGGGCACCTGGCGGTGTGCATCGACATCACCGAACGCAAGCGGGTCCATGAGGCGCTCGCGGCGCGGGATCTGTTGTTGAAGAAACTCAGCGCCCACGTGCCCGGTGGCATCTACCAGTTCAAGATGGAGTTCGACGGGCGTTTCAGCGTGATCTACGCCAGCGACGGCATTCGCGAGATCTACGAGCTGGAACCTGACGTACTGTTGCTCAATGCCGAAGCGATCTTCACCCGGATTCACCCCCAGGACAGCACCCGTGTCCGAGCCTCGATCCGTGCCTCGGCCGACACCCTCAGCCCCTGGCGCGAGGAATACCGCGTGCAATTGCCGCAACGGGGCCTGCGTTGGGTGCGTGGCGAGGCCACGCCAGAGGAACTGCCTGGTGGCGGTGTGCTGTGGCACGGCTACATCTCGGACATTTCCGATAGGAAGCGGGTGGAAGAAGAGTTGCGCGCGTTGTCGGTCACCGATTCCCTGACCGGTATCCACAACCGGCGTTATTTCCAGGAGCGCTTGACCATCGAAATGGCCCGGGTGGAGCGTGGCGGTGGGGATCTGTCGGTGATCATGCTCGATATCGACCATTTCAAGCGCATCAATGACCTGCATGGTCATGCCATCGGTGATCGGGTGTTGCAGGCCGTGTGCCAACGGATCGGCCACCGGCTGCGTCGCACCGATGTGTTCTGCCGCTTGGGCGGTGAGGAGTTCATGGTGCTGTGCCCGGATATCAGCGGTGAACAGGCCTATATGTTGGCCCAGCAATTGTGGCAAGGCCTGCGCAGTTCACCCATTGAAGGTGTCGGTACGGTCACTGCGAGTTTCGGGATTGCCAGTTGGCGGGTCGGGGAGGGCGCCGATGCCTTGCTGTTGCGCGCGGATTCGGGGGTCTATGCGGCGAAGCAGGCAGGGCGGGATCGGGTAGAAGAGGAAATGAACTAGGGTTGCATGCAATCCCTGTGGGAGCGAGCCTGCTCGCGAAAGCGCAGTGTCAGTCGCCATCACTTTGACTGGGCTGACGCTATCGCGAGCAGGCTCGCTCCCACATGGGTTGTGTGGCGCTTTACAGAACCGAAGCCGTCTGCGGCGTTTTCGGTTGGCGGTACAGATCCAGCAGCACCTGATCGAGCACCGACGAGGCGCCGAACGGGGCCTTGTCGTTGAGGATCGCCACCACCGCCCAGGTGTTGCCGTTGACGTCGCGACTGAAACCGGCGATCGCCCGCACGGTGTTCAGGGTGCCGGTCTTGACGTGGGCTTCACCGCGCATCGCAGTGGTCTTCAGGCGTTTGCGCATGGTGCCGTCGGTGCCGGCGATCGGCATCGAACTGATGTATTCGGCGGAATACGGACTGTGCCAGGCAGCTTCCAGCATCGAGGCCATTTCTCGGGCGCTGACACGCTCGGCACGGGACAGGCCGGAGCCGTTCTCCATCACCAGGTGCGGCGCGGTGATGCCCTTTTTCGCCAGCCACTGACGCACGACACGCTGGGCAGCCTTGGCGTCGTCACCATCGGCATCGGTGCGGAAACGTTGGCCCAGGCTCAGGAACAACTGCTGGGCCATGGTGTTGTTACTGTACTTGTTGATGTCGCGGATGATTTCCGCCAGGTCCGGCGAGAACGCCCGGGCCAGGACCTTGGCGTCTTTCGGTGTTGGCGCCAGCACATCCCTGCCCTGAATGCTGCCACCCAGCTCCTTCCAGATCGCGCGGACGGCGCCGGCGGTGTAGGTCGCGTGGTCGAGCAGCGACAGGTAAGTCTGTGAGCTGCAGCCTTCACCCAGTTGGCCGCCGACCGTCACGGTCACGCTGCCGTCGGCCTGTGCCACCGGGTTGTAGCGCACGCCACCGGTGCATTGCTTGGAGTTGAGGGCCTTGACCTGGTTGTCGATGCGGATGCTCGCAATCGGCGGCTCCACCGAGACCAGCACCTTGCCCGAGTCATTGCGCGCGACGAAGCGCAGCGCCTTGAGGTTGACCAGTAGCGAGTCGGGCTTGACCAGGAACGGCTTGTTATCGTCGTTGCCGTCGTCATTGAACTCCGGCAGTTGCGGTTGCACGAAGAAGGTTTTATCCAGCACCAGGTCGCCGGTGACCTGGGTCACGCCGTTGGCACGCAGGTCGCGCATCAGCAGCCAGAGTTTTTCCATGTTCAGCTTCGGATCGCCGCCACCCTTGAGGTAGAGGTTGCCGTTGAGAATGCCGCCACTGAGGGTGCCGTCGGTGTAGAACTCGGTTTTCCACTGGTGGTTCGGGCCGAGCATTTCCAGCGCCGCGTAGGTAGTGACCAGTTTCATGGTCGATGCCGGGTTGACCGACACGTCGGCGTTGAACACCGTCGGGGTGCCTGGGCCGGTGAGCGGGATCATCACCAGCGACAGGGCGTTGTCCTGCAGCTTGCTGGCTTTCAGGGCTTTTTCAACGTTGGGCGACAACGCGGTATTGATTGGAGCGGCGGAAACGTGGAGGGCCAGGGGGAGAAGAAAACCGGCCAACAGCAAAGGACGCAAAGATTTGATCATCTGAAATAAAACCCTACAGCCGAGGGGAAATATAAAGAGGGCATGGAGATAAATTCCCTCAATGGTCATGAAAGTGTCGGCATTATGCCCCAAGGTGTCACGGCTTGTGCCGTGCGCGAGCATCCTGGTCGGCTATTTTTTTACCGACGGTAGGCGTGGTGGCCCAGAGAGTCAGGCAATCGGCGGCTTAAACTGCTAAAGTGCCGCCCGTTATTACTTAAGAGGATTGTTCCAATGGCGACTAACCGTTCCCAGCGTCTGCGCAAAAAACTGTGCGTCGATGAATTTCAAGAGCTGGGTTTCGAACTGAACCTGGATTTCAAAGAAGATTTGGCTGATGAAGCCATTGATGCTTTCCTCGACGCGTTCCTCAAAGAAGCCATGGAAGCCAACGGTCTGGGTTATGTTGGCGGCGACGACTACGGTCTGGTTTGCCTGCAGAAGCGTGGCTCGGTCAGCGCTGAACAGCGCGCTGCCGTTGAAGCCTGGCTCAAAGGCCGCACCGAGCTGACCAGCGTTGAAGTCAGCCCGCTGCTGGACGTCTGGTACCCGGAAAAGCCGATCAATCCGGTAGCTTGATGTTCTGAAAAAAACGGCGACCCAAGGGTCGCCGTTTTTTTATGCTTTTTTTGTAGGAGCGAGCTTGCTCGCGATGAACCTGAGAGCGCCGCGGGGTCTCAGGTTTCCAGCGTTATCGTTGACGACCATCGCGAGCAGGCTCGCTCCTACAGTTCAGGATCAGCAGCGTCACCACCCCCGCGACAATCCCCCAGAACGCCGAACCGATGGAAAACAGCGTCAGCCCCGATGCCGTGACCATGAAGGTGATCAGCGCCGCTTCACGTTCCTTCACTTCGCTCATGGCGATGCTCAAGCCATTGATGATCGAGCCGAACAGCGCCAGTGCCGCAATCGACAGCACCAGTTCCTTGGGCAGCGCGGCAAACAATGCCGCGAGCGTCGCGCCGAACACGCCGGCAATCCCGTAGAAAATCCCGCACCAGACCGCCGCGGTGTAGCGCTTGTTGCGATCCTCATGGGCGTGGGGCCCGGTGCAGATCGCTGCGCTGATGGCCGCCAGGTTGATCCCGTGGGAACCGAACGGTGCCAACAGTAAACTGGCGATGCCGGTGGTGGTGATCAGCGGCGAGGCGGGTACCGTGTAACCATCGGCGCGCAATACGGCGATGCCGGGCATGTTTTGTGAGGTCATGGCGACGACAAACAGCGGGATGCCGATGCTGATGGTCGCGGCCAGGGAGAAGTGCGGTGTGGTCCAGACCGGCGTGGCCACTTCCAGGTGGAAACCGCTGAAGTCCAGTAACCCCATGAACCCTGACAATGCCGTGCCGATCAGCAATGCCGCCAACACCGCATAGCGCGGCGACAGGCGCTTGACCACCAGATAAGTGACGAACATCCCCAGTACCAGGGCAGTGCGGTGTTGCGCTGCGACGAAAATCTCGCTGCCGATCTTGAACAGGATCCCCGCCAGCAGGGCGGCGGCCAAGGATGCCGGAATCTTTTTCACCAGTCGTTCGAAGCTGCCGGTCAGCCCGCAAATCGTCACCAGCACCGCGCAGGTAATATAGGCACCAATGGCTTCGCCGTAGCTCACGCCGCCCAGGCTGGTGATCAGCAGCGCTGCGCCCGGGGTCGACCAGGCAATGGTGATCGGCGTGCGATAACGCAAGGACAGGCCGATGGAGCACACCGCCATGCCGATGGAAATCGCCCAGATCCACGAAGAAATCTGCCCGCTGCTCAGGCCCGCCGCTTGCCCGGCCTGGAACATCAGCACCAGGGAGCTGGTGTAGCCGGTCATCATGGCGATGAAGCCGGCGACGACGGCCGAGGGCGAGGTGTCGGCCAACGGGCGGATTTGCGTGTGGGTGGCGTCGTTCATGACGGGGATGTTCCTTTTACCTGTAGGAGCGAGCTTGCTCGCGATGGTCGTCAACGATGACGTTGGGGGCCTGACACCCCGTAGCGTCACCGGTTTTTTCGCGAGCAAGCTCGCTCCTACAATGAGTGGGAAATTGCGGGTTCAAGCCTAAACTCAAACGTAAGGGATCATTGCAATACAGCCGAGGCAACATTCAGCCGTACAGTCGTGTTGCCACCCTCCATTGTGTACAATCGCAGTGTTTTTTACGCGATACTTGCCAGCGACCCACTGTGCCGTATTACAGTCACGGTCAATTCGCCGCAGTTCTTCCGACTCGAGTGCCCATGAACGAACAGTTGCAACCCCTAAAGAAACAACCGCGAGCAGGCAAAGCCGGCCGCAGCGGTACCCAGGACGATATTGTCTACGCGCATATCTTCGAGGCCATCCTCGAGCAGCGTCTGGCGCCCGGCACCAAGTTGAGCGAAGAAGCGCTGGGGGAAATTTTCGGGGTCAGCCGCACCATCATTCGCCGCGCCTTGTCGCGCCTGGCCCATGAAGGCGTGGTGCTGCTGCGTCCGAATCGCGGCGCCGTGGTCGCCAGCCCGAGCGTCGAAGAAGCCCGTCAGGTGTTCATGGCTCGCCGTCTGGTCGAGCGTGCGATCACCGAATTGGCGGTTCAGCACGCTACCGCCGAGCAGATTGCCGAGTTGCGCCAGATGGTCAACGATGAACGCGACAGCTTCTCGCGCGGTGATCGCGGTGCCGGTATCCGTCTGTCGGGCGAGTTTCACCTGAAATTGGCCGAAGCGGCGAAAAACGCCCCGTTGATCAGCTTCCAGCGCAGCCTGGTGTCCCAGACGTCGCTGATCATCGCCCAGTACGAAAGCGGCAACCGTTCCCATTGCTCCTACGACGAGCACACCCAGTTGATCGACGCCATCGAAAAGCGCGACGCTGAACTGGCGGTGAACCTGATGATGCATCACATGGATCACATCGACAGCAAACTCAACCTCGACGAGGAAAGTGCGTCGGATGATCTGCATGCGGTGTTCTCGCATTTGCTGCAGACCAAGAAGCCTGGGCGCTCCACTGCGAAACTCTGATCTGTAGGAGCGAGCCTGCTCGCGATGGTCGTTAACGATTACGCGGGAAGCCTGACACCCCGTGGCGCCCTCGGGTTCATCGCGAGCAGGCTCGCTCCTACAGAGGATCAAAAAAATCCCCCGGAATCTGATGATCACGGGGGATTTTTTATGGGCGCAAACTTTTACCGCTGATGCACCAGATTCCCCGCTGCATAGGTCTGCTGCACAGTCCGGTCATCCCCCAGGGTCATCAACACAAACAATGTCTCGGCGATGTTATTGGCCTGCTTCAGTCGATAGCTCAGCAGCGGCGTGGCGTTGTAGTCCAGCACCAGGAAGTCGGCGTCGGTGCCCGGTTGCAGGTTGCCGATCTTGTCTTCCAGGCGCAATGCGCGGGCGCCGCCGAGGGTGGCCAGGTACAGCGACTTGAACGGGCTCAGGCGTGCACCTTGCAGTTGCATGACCTTGTAGGCTTCGTTGAGGGTTTGCAGCAGCGAGAAACTGGTGCCGCCACCCACATCGGTGCCGATACCGACATTGAGCTTGTGCTTCTCGGCCATCGGCAGGTTGAACAGGCCGCTGCCGAGGAAGAAGTTCGAGGTCGGGCAGAACGAGATGGCCGAACCTGTTTCTGCCAGTCGCGCGCACTCGTCATCGCACAGGTGCACACCGTGGGCGAACACTGAGCGCTCGCCGAGCAACTGGTAGTGATCGTAGACGTCCAGGTAACCCTTGCGCTCCGGGAAAAGCTCCTTGACCCACTCGATTTCCTTGAGGTTTTCGCTGATGTGGGTCTGCATGTACAGATCCGGGTATTCGGTCAGCAGCTGGCCGGCCAGGGTTAGCTGTTCCGGGGTGCTGGTCGGTGCGAAGCGTGGGGTGACCGCGTAGTGCAGGCGACCCTTGCCGTGCCAGCGCTCGATCAGCGCCTTGCTTTCGACGTAGCTGGATTCGGCGGTGTCGGTCAGGTAGTCCGGGGCGTTGCGGTCCATCATCACCTTGCCGGCGATCATCCGCAGGTCGAGCTGCTCGGCCGCTTCGAAGAACGAGTTCACCGATTGCGGGTGCACGCTGCCGAATACCAGCGCAGTGGTGGTGCCGTTGCGCAGCAGTTCCTTGATGAAAATGTCCGCGACCTGGTCGGCGTGGGCCTTGTCGGCGAACTGGCTTTCGCACGGGAAGGTGTAGGTGTTGAGCCAGTCCAGCAGTTGCTCGCCATAGGCGCCGACCATGCCGGTTTGCGGCAGGTGGATGTGGGTGTCGATGAAGCCGGGGGTGATCAGTGCATCCTGGTAGTGGGTGATTTCGACGTCAGCCGGCAGGGTCGGCAGCAGTTCGCTGGCGTGACCGAGGGCGCTGATCTGGCCGTTATCCACAACCAGCAAGCCGTCTTCGAAATACTCGTAGGAGGCTTCGATGCCCACGATGGCTGGGTCGGCGATGCTGTGCAGGATGGCGGCGCGGTAGGCTTTGCGAGTCAGAGGCATGAGAATTCTCAGTTGGAGGCTTGGCTGCGGCGTGAGGCAGGCAGCAGTTTGGCAATCGATCCGGCGCTGGAGGTTTGCTGGCCGAAATTGGCGTTGTAGGTGGCGATGATTTCGCCGGCGATGGAGATGGCGATTTCCACAGGCAACTTGCCTTTGACCTCGCCGATGCCCATCGGGCAGCGCATGCGTTGCACGACGCTGTTGTCGAAACCGCGGTCGCGCAGGCGATGTTCGAACTTCACCCGTTTGGTCTTCGAACCGATCAGGCCGAAGTAGGCGAAATCGTTGCGCTTGAGGATCGCAGCGGTCAGTTCGAGGTCGAGTTGATGGTTGTGGGTCATCACGATGTAGTAGCTGCCGGCCGGCAGATCATCGATTTCATCCACCGGTTCTTCGCTGACGATCTTGCGCACGCCATGGGGGATCTGCTCGGGGAATTCATCCTCCCGCGAATCGATCCAGCGCACCCGGCAAGGTAGGCTGGCCAGCAGTGGCACCAGGGCGCGGCCGACGTGGCCGGCACCGAACACGGCGATCTGCGCTTGAACCTGGCCCATCGGTTCGAACAGCAAAACGGTCGCGCCACCGCAGCACTGGCCGAGGCTGGCGCCGAGGCTGAAGCGCTCCAGATGGGTGTCCTGCTTGCCGCTGGCGAGCATCTCGCGAGCGATCTTCATGGCCTTGTATTCCAGGTGCCCGCCACCGATGGTGTCGAAGCTCTGGTTCGCGCTGATGACCATCTTCGAGCCAGCGTTGCGCGGCGTCGAGCCGAGCTCTTCGATGATGGTAACCAGCACGCAGGGCTCACCCTGGTTTTGCAGGGCGGCGAGGGCGTCGATCCAGTTGTACATAAACACCTCAACATTTCTGTTGTCTGTTCGGGCCTCATCGCGAGCAGGGCTCACTCCTACATTTGGAATGCATTCCCCTGTAGGAGTGAGCCTGCTCGCGATAGGCGCACCTCGGTCCTAGAGCGAAGCCAACTCGGTTTCGGTTTCAACGGCCTTCGCCGCCTTCAGCTGGCGCATCTGCTCACAGCCCCACAACACTCGCTCCGGCGTCGCCGGGGCGTCGATTTTCGGTTGATGCCGGTAATCGCCCAGGCTCGCCACGGCGTCCTTGATCGCACACCACGAGGCGATGCCGAGCATGAACGGCGGCTCGCCCACGGCCTTGGAATGGAACACCGTGTCTTCGGGGTTTTTGCGGTTTTCCACCAGCTTCACCCGCAGGTCCAGCGGCATGTCCGCCACGGCCGGGATCTTGTAGCTGGCCGGGCCGTTGGTCATCAGCTTGCCCTTGTTGTTCCACACCAGCTCTTCCATGGTCAGCCAGCCCATGCCCTGGATGAAACCGCCCTCGACCTGTCCGATGTCGATGGCCGGGTTCAGCGAGGCGCCGACGTCGTGGAGGATGTCGGTGCGCAGCATCTTGTATTCGCCGGTCAGGGTGTCGACCAGCACTTCGCAGCACGCCGCGCCAAAGGCGAAGTAGTAGAACGGACGGCCGCGAGCCTGGCTGCGGTCGTAGTAGATTTTCGGGGTCTTGTAGAAGCCGGTGCTCGACAGCGACACCTGGGCGAAATACGCCTGCTGGATCAGCGCTTCGAAGGTCAGGATGTGATCGCGAACCCGCACGTGGCCGTTGTGGAATTCCACGTCCTCTTCGCTGACCTTGTACTGGCGAGCTGCGAATTCCACCAGGCGTTGCTTGATGGTTTCGGCGGCGTTCTGCGCGGCCTTGCCGTTCAGGTCGGCGCCACTGGAAGCGGCGGTCGGCGAGGTGTTCGGTACTTTGTCGGTGTTGGTCGCGGTGATCTGCACGCGGTCCATTTCCACCTGGAACACTTCGGCCACGACTTGCGCGACCTTGGTGTTCAGGCCCTGGCCCATTTCGGTGCCACCGTGGTTCAGGTGGATGCTGCCGTCGGTGTAGACGTGCACCAGGGCACCGGCCTGGTTGAGGAAGCTGGCGGTGAAGGAAATACCGAATTTCACCGGGGTCAGTGCCAGGCCTTTTTTCAGGATCGGGCTGTTGGCGTTGTAGCGACGGATCGCTTCGCGGCGCTCGGCGTATTGGCTGCTTTCTTCCAGTTCCGCGGTCATCTCTTCGAGCATGTTGTGCTCGACGGTCTGGTAGTAGTGGGTGACGTTGCGCTCGGTCTTGCCGTAGTAGTTGGCCTTGCGCACGGCCAGCGGGTCGAGGGCCAGATGGCGAGAGATGGCATCCATCACTTCTTCGATGGCGACCATGCCTTGCGGGCCACCGAAGCCACGGTAAGCGGTGTTCGAGGCGGTGTTGGTCTTGCAGCGGTGACCGTTGATGGTCGCATCGCCCAGGTAGTACGAGTTGTCCGAGTGGAACATCGCGCGGTCGACGATCGACGCCGACAGGTCAGGGGAGCAACCGCAGTTGCCGGCCAGTTCCAGGTTGATGCCGTGCAGGCGCCCGGTGCTGTCGAAGCCCACGTCGTACTCGACATAGAACGGGTGGCGCTTGCCGGTCATCAGCATGTCTTCGACCCGTGGCAGACGCATCTTGGTCGGTTGACCGGTGAGGTGCGCGATCACCGCGCACAGGCATGCCGGGCTCGCGGCTTGAGTTTCTTTACCACCGAAACCACCGCCCATGCGGCGCATGTCGACAACGATCTTGTTCATCGACACGTCCAGCACTTCGGCCACCAGTTTCTGCACTTCGGTGGGGTTCTGCGTGGAACAGTAGACGATCATGCCGCCGTCTTCGGTCGGCATCACCGAAGAGATCTGGGTTTCCAGGTAGAAGTGTTCCTGGCCACCAATGTGCAGCGTGCCCTGGATGCGATGTTCGGCAGTGGCCAGCGCCGTGGCCGAATCGCCGCGTTTGTGGGTGTGGCTGTCGAGTACGAAGTGGCGTTTGCGCAGGGCTTCGACCACGTCCAGCACAGGCTCCAGGTCTTCGTATTCGATGATCGCGGCCATCGCCGCCTTGCGCGCGGTTTCCAGATCTTTCGCCGCCACGGCGATCACCGGTTGACCGACGAATTGCACGGTATCGATCGCCAGCAGCGGATCGCCCGGCAGCAACGGACCGATGTCCTTCAGGCCTGGCACGTCTTCGTGGGTGATGGCGATGCGCACGCCTTCAAAGGCGTAGCAGGGCGAAGTGTCGATGCTGATGATCCGGGCGTGGGCACGGTCCGACATGCGCGCATAAACGTGCAACTGGTTCGGAAACTCCAGGCGGTCGTCGATGTATTGCGCTTCACCGGCCACATGCTTGGCGGCGCTGTCGTGCTTGACGCTGCGGCCGACACCGGTGGTCAGGTCCTTGGCGAACAGTTCAGCCAATTCGGCTTGGGTCTTCTCTACGGCGTGATGATTAGACATAAGCGGTCACCCGAGTCTCGATGTGCGGTGTTTGCAGTTCGATGAAGTATTTGCGCAGCAGGTTCTGTGCGCTGAGCAGGCGATATTCCTTGCTGGCGCGGAAGTCCGAGAGCGGCGTGAAATCTTCGGCCAGGGCAGCGCAGGCGCGTTCGACAGTGGCGTTGTTGAATGGCGAGCCGAGCAATGCGGCTTCGCAGGCAGCGGCGCGTTTCGGGATGGCGGCCATGCCACCGAAGGCGACGCGGGCTTCAGCGACGACGCCGTTTTCCAGGCGAATGTTGAAGGCGGCGCAGACTGCCGAGATGTCATCGTCCAGGCGCTTGGAAACCTTGTAGGCGCGGAACAGTTTTTCGACGCTGGCGCGGGGCACGATGATCTTCTCGATGAACTCGCTTTCCTGGCGCGCAGTGACACGGTAATCGATGAAGTAATCTTCCAGCGCCAGGGTACGGCGGGTTTCGCCTTTGCACAGCACGATTTGCGCGCCGAGGGCGATCAGCAGGGGTGGTGAGTCACCAATCGGCGAGGCGTTGCCGATGTTGCCGCCCAGGGTGCCCTGGTTGCGGATCTGCAAGGACGCGAAGCGGTGCAGCAATTCACCGAAGTCCGGGTACTCGGCGTTCAAGGCCTCGTAGCAATCGGACAGGGACGTGGCGGCGCCGATTTCCAGGCGATCGTCAAAGCGGTCGATGCGCTTCATCTCGGCGACGTTGCCGACGTAGATCATCACCGGCAGGGTGCGGTGGAACTGCGTGACTTCCAGCGCAAGGTCAGTACCGCCGGCCAGCAGGCGGGCCTGTGGATAAGCGTCGTAGAGGTCGGCCAGGTCGGCCACGGTCAGGGGCACCAGGCAGCGCTTGTCGCCGCTGTTGAGTTCGCCGATATCGGTCGGGGCAATGGCTTTCAGGCGTGCGATGGTGTCGGCCTCGCGGGCGTCGAACTGGTCTGGCTGCTTGGCGCAGCAGGACTGCTCGGCGGCTTCCAGGATCGGCCGGTAGCCGGTGCAACGGCAGAGGTTGCCGGCCAGTGCTTCGTGGGCCTTGGCATGATCCGGTGCATCGCTGTTCTTTTGCAGGGCAAACAGCGACATCACAAAGCCTGGGGTGCAGAAGCCGCATTGCGAGCCGTGGCACTCGACCATGGCTTTCTGCACGCTGTGCAGTTCACCTTTGTGCTTGAGGTCTTCGACGCTGATCAGTTGCTTGCCGTGCAGGGACGACACGAAGGTCAGGCACGAGTTGAGGCTGCGATAGCGAATGTGTTCGCGGCCGTCATCATCGGTCTGCAATTCGCCGACCACCACGGTGCAGGCGCCGCAGTCACCGCTGGCGCAGCCTTCTTTGGTGCCGGGCTTGCCCACATGGTCGCGCAGATAATTGAGCACGGTCAGGTTCGGGTCCAGGGCGTGCTCGCTACGGAGTTCCTGGTTTAGTAAAAACTGGATCACGGAAGGCCTCGCAGACTCATTATTGTTGTTAACCGATAGGAACTGAATTTAGCAGGTCTGACTTTTCGGTCAATGATTTTCTGACTTAAAGGTCAGGAAATTGCAATTTGTCGATTAACCACCTGTTCCTTAATTATTGTCGCTGGTTCGATAGCCTGCTTTTTTGCTTGAATTTGCTTGAATCGTGCCAAAAACCTCCGGGCGGGCACTCCGCCCTGACGCAGCAATTGCGCTACACTGCGCCGCTTGTACAGATCAAAGAGTTTGAAGGACAACCATGACGTTCAAGGCGCCGGACAGCCTCGCCGAGCAAATCGCTCACCACCTCGCCGAACGCATCATTCGCGGCGAAATGAAGCCCGGAGAGCGCATCCAGGAACAGAAGGTCACGCTGGCCCTCAACGTCAGCCGCGGTTCGGTCCGCGAGGCCTTGCTGATCCTCGAGCGTCGGCACCTGATCGCGATCCTGCCGCGACGTGGCGCCCACGTCACCGAGCTCACGCCGCACAAGGTGCAGAGCCTGTGCACGCTGATGAGCGAACTCTATATCCTGCTCGGTAACTCCGTGGCCAGCGGCTGGAAAACCCAGGCCGACATGGCGCCGTTCGTGCAGATCCAGCAACGCCTGACTGCCAGCTACGAGCGTCAGGACATCCGCACTTTCGTCGACGACAGCTTCAACGTGATGCGCGCCGCGTACCCGTTCGCCAACAACCCGTACTTGCAGGAGACAGTCGAGAATCTGCAGCCGGCCATGAGCCGTGCGTATTTTCTCGCGCTGGAGCAGCGCAAAGCGTCGATGAGCGAATTCCTCGAGCTGTTCGAACGCTTGCTCGCTGCCGTGCTGGCCCGTGACTTTGTGCAGATTCGCGAAGTGCTGACGGCTTACGCCCAGCGCAGTTGCGATCTGGTGATCTCTGCCCTGACGGACGCCTGAGGGTGCGGCTCAAGTGCATCAAGCTGGCGGGGTTCAAATCCTTCGTCGACCCGACCACGGTGAACTTCCCCAGTAACATGGCGGCGGTGGTCGGGCCCAATGGCTGCGGCAAATCGAACATCATCGACGCCGTGCGCTGGGTGATGGGCGAGAGTTCGGCGAAGAACCTGCGCGGCGAATCGATGACCGACGTCATCTTCAACGGCTCCACCAGCCGCAAGCCGGTGAGCCAGGCGAGCATCGAACTGGTGTTCGACAACTCCGACGGCACCTTGCTCGGGGAGTACGCCGCTTATGCGGAAATCTCCATCCGCCGCAAAGTGACCCGCGACAGCCAGACCACCTATTACCTCAACGGCACCAAATGCCGGCGCCGCGACATCACCGACATCTTCCTCGGCACCGGCCTTGGCCCGCGCAGCTATTCGATCATCGAGCAGGGGATGATCTCCAAGCTGATCGAGTCCAAGCCCGAAGACCTGCGCAACTTCATCGAAGAAGCCGCGGGTATCTCCAAGTACAAGGAGCGCCGGCGCGAGACGGAAAACCGCATCCGCCGCACCCACGAGAACCTTGAGCGCCTGACCGACCTGCGCGAAGAGCTTGAGCGTCAGCTCGAACGCTTGCACCGCCAGGCCGAGGCCGCCAAGAAGTATCAGGAATTCAAGGGCGAGGAGCGTCAGCTCAAGGCCCAGCTGTCGGCCCTGCGCTGGCAGGCGCTGAACGATCAGGTCGGCCAGCGTGAAGCGATCATCGGCAACCAGGAAGTTTCTTTCGAAGCCTTGGTGGCCGAACAGCGCAATGCCGACGCAAGCATCGAGCGCCTGCGTGACGGGCACCACGACCTGTCGGAACGCTTCAACCTGGTGCAGGGGCGCTTCTACTCGGTCGGCGGCGACATTGCCCGGGTCGAGCAGAGCATCCAGCACGGTCAGCAGCGTTTGCGCCAGTTGCAGGATGACCTGAAAGAGGCCGAGCGCGCGCGCCTGGAAACCGAATCGCACCTGGGCCACGACCGCACGCTGCTGCTGACCCTCGGCGAAGAGCTGGACATGCTCACCCCGGAGCAGGAAGTCACCAGCGCCGCCGCCGAAGAGGCCGCTGCCGCGCTGGAAGAATCCGAAACCACCATGCACGGCTGGCAAGAGCAGTGGGATACGTTCAACCTCACCGCCGCCGAGCCGCGCCGTCAGGCCGAAGTGCAGCAATCGCGGATCCAGCAGCTGGAAACCAGCCTGGAGCGCTTGGCCGATCGCCAGAAGCGTCTTGGCGAAGAACGCGCCTTGCTCTCGGCGGACCCGGAAGACGCGGCGATCATGGCGCTCAGCGAGCAGCTCGCTGAATCCGAAGCGACGCTCGAGGATTTGCAGACCAGCGAAGAAGCCCAGGTCGAAAAGCTTGAGCAGTTGCGTCAGGAACTGCAGCAAGCGCTGACCGCGCAGCAGCAGGCGCAAGGCGATTTGCAGCGCCTCAACGGTCGGCTGGCTTCACTCGAAGCTTTGCAGCAAGCCGCGCTCGACCCGGGCACCGGTACCGCCGAATGGCTGCGCGAACAGAATCTTGCGAATCGCCCGCGCCTGGCCGAAGGCCTGAAGGTTGAGGCCGGTTGGGAACTGGCGGTGGAAACCGTGCTGGGTGCCGACCTGCAAGCGGTGCTGGTGGACGATTTCAACGATTTCGATCTGTCCGGGTTTGCCCAGGGCGACTTGCGCTTGCTCAGCCCGTCCAGCGATGGCGTACGGGTGCCGGGCAGCCTGCTGGACAAGGTCGAGGCGCAGCTCGATCTGTCGCCATGGCTGGGGCAGGTCAAGCCGGTGGACAGCCTCGAACAGGCCTTGGCCTTGCGCAGTCAATTGGCTGCCGGGCAGAGCCTGATCAGCCGCGACGGTTACTGGGTCGGTCGGCATTTTCTGCGGGTGCGTCGGGCTAGTGAAGCGGAAAGCGGCGTGCTCGCCCGGGGTCAGGAAATCCAGCAACTGGGCCTGGAGCGCGAAGAGCGCGAAGCCGCTGTCGAAACCCTGGAAACCCGACTGCAAAATCTCAGGGCACAGCAGCGTCAGCAGGAGAACGGGCGCGAACATCTGCGCCGTTTGCTGCAGGACGAGGCACGTCAGCAAGGTGAGTTGAAGGCTCAATTGTCTGCCGGCAAGGCCAAGGCCGAACAATTGACCCTGCGCCGTACCCGCCTCGACGAAGAGCTCATCGAACTCGATGAGCAGCGAGCGCTGGAACACGAAAACATCGGCGAAGCGCGCCTGCAATTGCAGGAAGCCCTCGACAGCATGGCGCAGGACACCGAGCAGCGTGAGTTGCTGCTGGCCCAGCGCGACAGCCTGCGTGAGCGTCTGGACCGGGTGCGTCAGGAAGCGCGGCAGCACAAGGATCACGCCCATCAGCTGGCGGTGCGTCTGGGCTCGCTCAAGGCGCAGCATGATTCGACGCGCCAGGCGCTGGAGCGGCTGGAGATGCAGTCCGAGCGTCTGACTGAAAAACGCGAGCAACTGAGCCTCAATCTGGAGGAGGGCGAGGCGCCACTGGAAGAGCTGCGCCTGAAACTCGAGGAGTTGCTCGACAAGCGCATGACCGTCGACGAAGAGCTCAAGACCGCGCAGATCGCCCTCGAAGATGCCGACCGCGAACTGCGCGACGCCGAGAAGCGTCGCAGCCAGGCCGAACAGCAATCCCAGTTGATTCGCAGCCAGCTCGAAACCCAGCGCATGGAATGGCAGGCCCTGACCGTACGCCGCAAGACTTTGCAGGACCAATTGCTGGAAGACGGCTACGATCTCCACGGCGTACTCGCGACACTGACTGCCGAGGCCAGCGAGAAGGAAGCTGAGGAAGAACTCGAGCGCATCGCCGCCAGGATCCAGCGTCTGGGCGCGATCAACCTGGCGGCCATCGATGAGTACCAGCAACAATCGGAGCGTAAACGTTATCTGGATGCGCAGAACGACGATCTGGTGGAAGCCCTTGAAACCCTTGAGAACGTGATTCGCAAGATCGACAAGGAAACCCGCAACCGTTTCAAGGATACCTTTGATCAGATCAATGGCGGTTTACAGGCGCTTTTCCCAAAAGTTTTCGGTGGAGGCCGCGCGTATTTGGAACTGACGGGCGAAGATCTACTCGATACAGGGGTAACAATCATGGCGCAGCCGCCAGGAAAGAAGAACAGCACCATCCATTTGCTCTCCGGCGGCGAAAAGGCCCTGACCGCATTGGCCCTGGTTTTTGCGATCTTCAAGTTGAACCCGGCGCCGTTCTGCATGCTCGATGAGGTTGACGCGCCACTGGATGACGCTAACGTTGGACGCTACGCGCGATTGGTAAAAGAGATGTCACAGACAGTGCAGTTCATCTATATCACCCACAACAAGATCGCCATGGAAATGGCCGAACAACTGATGGGTGTGACGATGCACGAACCCGGTTGTTCACGTCTGGTGGCGGTGGATGTCGAGGAGGCGATGGCGATGGTGGATGCCTGAGTCGGGGTTGTAGGAAGAGTGTTTGCGGCTTGTAGGACTCTTTTCCTGGCTTCGACTTGCTGGCCAATCGACATATTCGCGCTAGCCAACGTGGTAGACGGTGTAAAGTTGCCTTTGGTCGTGCTAGTTTAATGTCAATTTTTCGTATACGTGGGCAAAACGCCTGTCAGAACATAGAGTTGGCGCCACGTTTTAAAGCGGTTTGCAGGTTGTAAACCCCTTATTTTTCAGCATTTTTTATAGAGGCACGGGATTACATGGAAATCGGTCTGCGCGAGTGGCTGATCGTCATCGGCATTATTGTCATTGCCGGTATTCTTTTCGATGGCTGGCGCCGTATGCGCGGCGGCAAGGGAAAACTGAAGTTCCGTCTTGATCGAAGTCTGTCCAACCTGCCGGACGAGGACAGCAGCGCCGAGCTGCTGGGCCCGCCGCGCGTGCTGGACGCACATAAAGAGCCGCAACTGGACGAGCAGGATCTGCCGTCGGTGAGCATGCCGGCCCGGGAGCCTCGCGAGTCGGGCTCCAAACGCGGCAAGCGTGGCCATAGCGAGCCTTCCCAGGGCGACATGAACCTCAGCCTGGATCTGGACGGCGGCCCGAGCTTCAGCAGCCGCGACGACGATTTCCCGGACGACACCAAGTCCGCGCCAGCGGTCAACGACAAGGATCAGCCGCAAGCTGAAGAAGTGCTGGTGATCAGCGTGATCTGCCGCGACGCTGCCGGCTTCAAGGGCCCGGCGCTGTTGCAGAACATTCTGGAGAGCGGTTTGCGTTTCGGCGAGATGGATATTTTCCATCGCCACGAAAGCATGGCCGGCAACGGTGAAGTGCTGTTCTCCATGGCCAACGCCGTCAAGCCTGGCGTATTCGACCTGGACGACATCGACCACTTCAGCACCCCGGCGGTGAGTTTCTTCCTGGGTCTGCCGGGTCCTCGCCATCCGAAGCAAGCCTTCGACGTGATGGTGGCAGCGGCGCGTAAACTGTCCCAGGAGCTCAACGGTGAGCTCAAGGACGACCAGCGCAGCGTGCTGACCGCCCAGACGATCGAGCACTACCGTCAGCGCATTGTCGAGTTCGAACGCCGCGCCCTGACCCAGAAACGTTGATTGAAATGGTTATTCCCACGCGGTGCGCGGGATGATCGGCAAAACAGATTGAGCAGCCTCGGCTGCTCTTTTGCTTGTGCGCCAGGCATGGCGCGTTGCGCGTAAGCGCAACCAGCTTGGCTGTGGTGGCCTCGCTGGTGACTTGGAGGTGAAAGTCCTCTACACACCCGGCAAGGGGAAGTGTTAGCCAGAGGCAAGGGT
>NZ_JAGYGG010000035.1:0-61295 GCF_019947335.1 Pseudomonas sp. BF-R-24 | reverse complement strand
CTGTCAGTCGACATTGAGGTTGACTGGAATGACGCCTTCGCGAGCAAGCCCGCTCCCACAGGTTTTTCTGCATCAGGGTTTATCCGGCTTGGCCAGCAAGGTGTAGACGCAGGGCAACACAAACAGGGTGAACAACGTACCGATCGACATACCGGTCGCGATGACCGTTCCGATGTCGAACCGGCTGACCGCGCCAGCACCGCTGGCGATGATCAATGGCACCATGCCGAACACCATTGCCGCCGTGGTCATCAAGACCGGACGCAGCCGGATGGCCGCCGCTTCCTCCACCGCTTCCCGTGCGCTCAGGCCCTTGTCCTTGCGTAACTGGTTGGCGAACTCGACGATCAGAATGCCGTGTTTACTGATCAGCCCGATCAAGGTCACCAGCCCGACCTGGGTATAGATGTTCATGCTCGACCAGCCCAGGAACAGCGGAATCAATGCACCACAGATAGACAGGGGCACGGTGACCAGGATCACCAACGGGTCACGGAAGCTTTCGAACTGGGCCGCCAGCACCAGGAAAATGATCGCCAGTGCCAAGGCAAAGGTGACCCACAGGGCACTGCCTTCCTGAACGTACTGCCTCGATGCGCCGGCGTAGTCGAAGGCAAAACCGGCGGGTGCCTCTTCCCGGGCGATCTGGCGCACGAGGTCGATGGCTTCCCCCATGCTCACCAGCGGCACGCCGGACAGGATGGCCGAGTTGAGTTGCTGGAACTGGTTCAGCTGTCTCGGTCGGGCACGGTCGGTGACGGTGATCAGGGTCGACAACGCCAACAGTTCACCCTTGGTGTTTTTCACGTAGTAATTGTTCAGCCAGTCCGGATTGTCACGGAACGGCCGCTCGACCTGGGCAATGACCTTGTAGCTGCGACCTTCAATGGTGAATCGGTTGATCTCGCCTTCACCCAGCAGGGTCGCCAGGGTCCCCCCCAGGTCCTGCATGGAAACCCCCATCTGCGCAGCCTTGGCGCGGTCGATATCCACCACCACTTCCGGCTTGTCGAAGGCCAGGTCAACGTGGACAAACGCAAACTTGCCGGATTCCTTCGCACGTTTTTTTACCCGGTCGACCACCTGCAGCAGCAATTCGTAATCGTTGGCGGAGTTGATGACGAACTGGAACGGCACGCCTTCGCCGGTGCCCGGCAGCGACGGCAGGTTGAAGCCGAAGATCTGCAGCCCCGGGATCTTTTCCAGTTTGGCTTGCACCTCGGGCAGGATCGCCATTTGCGTTCGACTGCGATCGTCCCATGGCTTGAGCAGGAAACCGCCGATGCCCGATTGCACGCCGTTGAAACCGTTGATCTGGAACGACGAGTAGTACTCGGGAAATGCCTTGAAGATCGAGACGAACTCGTCGGTGTAGGTGTTCAGGTAGTCGAGGTTGGTCGGTTGCGGGGCATTGGCGATCATGAAAATGATGCCCTGGTCCTCATCCGGCGCCAGTTCCGATTTGGTGAAGTTGAGAAGGACCGGAATCAGGCACAGCACGATCACGGCGAACACCAGCACCACCGGCCGGGTGTTGAGGGTGCCGTGAAGCAGGCTCTGGTAGCGGCGCTTGAGGCGTTCGAAAATCATGTCCAGGCGATGGGCCAGGCCGCTGGGGTTCTCGTCGTGACGCAGCAGAAACGCACACATCATCGGCGACAGGGTCAGGGCGACGATACCGGAAATCACCACCGCGCCGGCCAGGGTCAGGGCGAACTCCTTGAACAGCGCCCCGGTCAGGCCAGTCAGGAAACCGATCGGTGCGTACACCGCCGCCAGGGTGATAGTCATTGAAACCACCGGCATGGCGATTTCCCGGGCGCCTTCAATGGCGGCCTCGAGCGGTGTCTTGCCTTCCTCGATGTGACGGTGAATGTTTTCCACCACCACGATGGCATCGTCCACCACCAGGCCGATGGCCAATACCATCGCCAGCAGGGTGAGCAGGTTGATCGAGTACCCCATCATCTGCATGAAGAACATGACGCCGATCATCGACAGCGGGATGGTCACCACCGGGATCACCACCGAGCGCAGGGCACCGAGGAACAGGAACACCACCACGATCACGATCAGCACCGCTTCGAACAGGGTCTTCACCACTTCGTCGATCGAGGCCTGGATGAACAGGGTGGCGTCGTAGGCGATTTCACCCTTGAGGTTCGGCGGTAGCTGGGCCTCCAGGTCCGGCATGATCTTGCGCACTTCCTTGATCACTTCCAGCGGGTTGGCACCGGGCGTCGCCTTGATGCCGATGTACACCGACGGGGTGCCACCGAACGAGCTGATGGAGTCGTAGTTCTCCGCACCCATTTCCACGCGCGCCACATCCCGCAGCAACACTCGGCTGTCGCCATCGACCTTGAGCGGAATCGTCCCGAAGGCTTCGGCGGACTTGAGTTCGGTATTGGCGTTGATGCTGGTGACCACGTATTCGCCCTTCACCTCGCCGGCGGCAGAGAGGAAGTTGTACTGGCGCACCGCGTTGGTCACATCGCTGGCACTGAGGCCGAAACCCGCCAGCTTCATCGGGTCCAGCCACAGGCGCATGGCAAATACCTGGTTACCGAGGATCTCGGCTTCGGCCATGCCGGGCAAGGTCGCCAGCTTGGGCTGGATCACCCGTGACAGGTAGTCGGTAATCTGCGGGTTGCTCAACTCCTTGCTGAAGTAGCTGATGTACATCAGCACTGACGCATCGGCAGACTCTTTGCTCAGCACCGGGTCTTCAGCGTCCTGGGGCAGCTGGTTCTTGACCTCGTTGGCCTTGGCCAGCAGTTCGGTAAACAGACGGTCGCTATTGGCGCCGACGCGCGCGTAGATCGAGATCACCGAGAAGTTCTGGCGACTGACCGAGGTCATGTAGTCGATGCCCTCGGCGCTGGCCAGGCTTTGCTGCATCGGTTGGGTGATGTAGCCCTGGATGGTCTCGGCGTTGGCTCCGGGGTAGGCGGTGGTCACCGTGATCAGGGCGTTTTCCATTTGCGGGTACTGGCGTAGCGGCAGCTTGCTCCAGGCCTGGAAGCCCAGCAGCACGATCAACAGGCTGACCACGGTAGCGAGAACCGGACGGCGGATGAACGGGTCGGTAAAAGCCATGGGAATTCCTTGATCAGTCCGCGCGTGGCTGGCTGTTCTGCCCGGCCAGGGTCTTGTCGTCGCTGATGGCAATGCGTGAGCCGTTATCCAGTTTGAGCTGGCCGGCGGTCACCACTTTCTCGCCGCTCTGCACGCCTTTGGTGATCATCACTTGCCCATCGCGGCGTTCGCCGGTCTCGACAAACCGCCGTTCGGCGATCAGCACCGGTTGGCCCTTGTCGTCCTTTACCAGGCTGCCATCCTCGGCTTTCTTTGGTACGGCCACATACACCGAGTTGCCGTAGAGCGTGTAGGTAATCGCGCTTTCCGGCACCACGATGCGTGGCTGCGGGTCGGGCAGGAGCACCTGGAGGCTGGCGAACATGCCTGGCATCAACTTGCCGTCGGGGTTGGCCAGGGTGGCGCGGACCTGCACGTTACGGGTGCTGTTCTCGACTTTAGGGTTGATTGCACTGATGGTGCCGGGGTACTCCACGGTCGGATACGCCGCGACAATGACCTGCACTGGCTGGCCGAGCGCAATCTTCGGCACCGACTGCTCGGGCACAAAAAAGTCGACATACAAGCTACTGAGGTCTTGCAGGGTGGCGATCATGGTGCCACTGGCCATGTAGTCGCCAACGTCCACCTGACGAATGCCAATGGTGCCGCTGAACGGCGCGATGATGCTTTTTTTGCCGAGCGCAGCCTTGAGTTGATTGACCGTGGCCTTGCTCTTTTTCAGCACCGCCGAAAGTCGGTCGAATTCGCCTTTGGAAATGGCCTGGCTGCCGACCAGTTGGCTACCGCGACCGTAATCAAGCTGTGCCAGCCCGAGGTCGGCCAGAGCAGTTTCCAGCAGGGCACTTTCAACGGCGCTGTCGAGGCGCAGGAGTGGTTGGCCGGCCTTGACCTTCTGCCCCGACTCGAACTGGAGATCGATGACGGTGCCATCGGTCTCCAGGCTCAGGTCCACCCCCTGCAATGCCTTGAGCGTGCCAACGGTAGGCAGGCGGGCTTGCCATGGGCGCTCGGTGGCGGTGGCCACGGCAACGCTGACGGCCGGTCTGGGCACAGAGAAGCCTTGAACCATCGTATAGATCGAGAAGGCTTTGTACGCAGCCAGGGCCAGCACAATCAATAGAACCACACCCAACATGATCAGCATGCGGCGACGCAGCATATTCCAGTTCCTTGGAGAAAATCAGGTGAGACAGCGGGGAACATTACCGCGAGTGTAGAGGGTAAATCCAACTGCCGTTTTTACAGGTTGTGAGGTATTAGAGGGGGGAAAGCCTGAAAAGATTCGCCGTCTCGGTTCTCGCCTGCGGGGTGTACGTCATCCCGATGCAGGTGCGGCCCAGGTCGGCGATCTTTTCAATGATTCAGGCCATCAGATGCAGATGGTTGTCCCAGAGCCCTGCGGGTAGCTCCAGCGGTTTTGCAACGAGGTTTGTCTGGCGGCAATCGTAGTAGCGGCAGCGCCCCTGTCCCGAGGTCACGACAAAACCATCGGCCACGGCACCGACCCCGGCGCAATCGGGCAGTGGCGCGTCCAGGCGTACTTCACCGCTGTCCAGGTCCCAGATGAAAAAGCGGTTGCCCCGCGGTGCGGTCAACGCCACCAGGCGCAAGTCGCTGTGTATTGCGACGCTGGCGGTGTAGTGTCCCATGGCCTGCAACTGGTGCTCGGGTACCGGGAACGCGACGAAGGGCTGACCGGGGCGCTTGATCGCCAGCAACTCCGACGACTCGTGGGCCGCCCCCATGAACTGCTGGCTGGCGACGATGGTGCCGTCGCTGGCGATGGCCAGATGACGCACGCTGTTCATCTGCTGGGCGAGGGTTTCCTTGCTCAGCAGGGTGCCGTCGCGGTGCATCAGGACCAGGCTCGGTTCCATGGCGTTGAGGTTCATCTCCACCCGGCTTTCGGCCTCGGTGCGAATCCCGCCGTTGGCCACCACCAGGGTTTCGCCATCGGGCATCCACGACACCTGATGCGGACCGAGGCCGTGGGTGGAAATCTCACCGCTGTGCACCAGCCGTTCGCCTTCGAACTTATACACGCCGAGCAGGCCGCGCCCCGGATCGGAGGTGTCGTTTTCCGTGGCGTACAGCCAGTCGCCGCTGTGGTGAATGACCGCGTGCCCGTAGAAGTGCCGGTTCGGCTGTGACACCACGATTTGCAGGAGCGCGCCGTCGCGCAGGTCGATCAGGTAGCTCTCGGTGCCCGGACGGCGAGCGACGAACAGTGCAATCGGCTGTGTCGGGTGGTTGATGATGTCGTGGCAACGCTGGCCGACCCGGGTGGCGAACACTTGGGTGCCATCGAGCCGATAACCGACGGCGTAATGCTGGCCGTCGGTATCGTCCCGTGCCGAAAGCAACAACGGACTCCTGTCCTTTTGCTTGAACAGCTTCCAGCCGCCCAGCGTCACTGCACCCAGCAGCAAACTACCTAATGTCAGAACCTGGCGTCGCAGCATGGAACCGGCCCTCATCAGTCACCGTCGTTGGCGTTGAAGCCCAGCTGGATGCCCAGTGCCTTGGCCAGATCGGCCTCGTGCAGGCGATGGACGACGTTGAGGCTGTCATACAGCTCGTTGAGTTGCTGGCGGCCGGCCTCGTCATTGAGCATGTCGGTCAGCGAGCGCTGGTTGCCGGCGAACAGTTTCAGCGAGGCGGCATAGGCTGCATCGATCTTGTCGGCCAACGGCTTCTGCTCGCTCGGCAACAGGCCGCGCAGGCCTTTGTTATCCACACCTTCCCAGACGGTCCTGGCGGCCGCGAGGCTGGCTTCGAGGCTGGTCAGGGACGCCTGGCTGCGCCATGCATCGGCCTGGAACGGTTGCGGCACGCCCTTGCTCTGGCGGCCCATCGGCGTGCCGAGCTTTTTCTTCAGGGTGTCGATGGCGGTGACCTGCACGCGCAGTAGATCGGCGATCGCCTCATGGGAGTCCGCGTAGCGCTGGTTCGGGAACTTGCTCATTTGCGCGAGCATGCCGTCGGTGTTGTTCCAGGTTTGCAGAATTTCTTCGGCCAATTGCTTCTGGCGTTCGCCGATGGCGATCAGCAGCGGGCAGTATTTGCTCTTCTGCTCAGCGTTGGCCACGTCGGGCTTGCTGTCGAACAGAATGTATTCGTAGGCCGAGAGCCCCTGTACCACGACGCTGGACTTGGCCAGGGCGGCGGCATCGATTTGCGGCTGGGCGGTGACCAGTTGCTCGACCTGACGGCCGACCAGGTTTTTCTTGTCCGGCCAGAACTGCACTTGCCACGAACGGTTGCCTTCGGCCAAAGGCCCGATCAGCAGCGGTTGCAGCTCGGCCCAGGCTTTTTGCGCATGCAGGAAGTCGGCACGGGCTGTTTCCAGGGTTTCCTTGCCTTCGCAGTAGGCGAGGGCGCTGACCGCCAATTGACGATCGGCCTCAACCCAGCGGGTGTAGGTCGGCAGGATCACCGACTTGGCAATGGCCGCCGACGTGACCGCTTGCGGGTCCTGGGGCGAGCAGGCGCCCAGGGCGAGGGCGGCAAGGCTGGTGAACAACAGTTTGGGACGGAACATGTCGGGCTCCCGCGAGTGGAATGCGTGTTAAAGGGAATTCAGGAACGCCAGCAACGCGGCGCGTTGCTCGGCATTGAAAGACAAAACCTGTTGTTGCGCCGCAGTCGCCTCGCCGCCATGCCAGAGCACGGCTTCGAGCAGGTTGCGGGCGCGGCCGTCGTGCAGGAACTGGGTGTGGCCGCTGACCGCCTGTGTCAGGCCGATGCCCCATAACGGCGGGGTGCGCCATTCGCGGCCGCTGGCCTGGAATTCGCTACGGTTGTCGGCCAGGCCGTCGCCCATGTCATGCAGCAGCAGATCGCTGTACGGGCGAATCACTTGATTGGCCAGTTCAGGTTCGGCGGCGTTGGCGACGGTGGTGTATTTCGGTGTGTGACAGGACTGGCACCCGGCCTGATAAAACAGGGTCTTGCCGGCCAGCACTTCAGGGGCGTTGACGTCACGGCGGGCCGGTACGGCAAGGTTGCGGCTGTAGAACAGCACCAGGCGCAGGATGTTGTCGCTGACTTCCGGCTCGCCATCGGGGCCGTTGCCACTGGGTGCCTGTTTGCAGGCCGTTTGCGCGTCCGTGCAGTCATCAAGGGGTCTAAGGCTGGTTGTGAGCCCCATATCTCCCGAAAACGCGTGGACATTCTGTTGATTGAGGTTCGGTTGTCCGGCTTTCCAGCCAAAGCGTCCCGGAACGGTCTTTTGCAGAGCGTCATCCCAGACCCGGTTCGGTCGCCCGCTGATGCCTTTGTTCGCCTTGGCCTGTGCCTCGGCGTTGGCCAGGATCGCCTCCTCGGGGATCGCTTCGAGCAGACCCAGGCCAATCATCGGTGGCGCCACACGGGCCGAGAAACGGGTGTCGGGGTGCATCGGGCCGTAACCCAGCTGGGTGATGTTCAGGCTCGGTTTGCGCAGCTCGACTTCGGTGCCGTCCTTGAAGCGAACCGGCACGGGGGTGTAATCGACCCGCACTTTGCCTTCGGGGGCCACGCCGGGTACGGACATGTCCTGGAACTGGCCGCCGTAGACGGGCTCCGGCACCACGCCGAGCTGTTCGATGACCTTGGCATACGCCGGGGCGTCGGGAATCGACAGGCGTACCAGCATCGACACCGCGTTCACATCGTCGGGCGTCGGCGGATGGCCGCGGCCGTCCTTGATGTGGCAGCCCTGGCAGGCATTGGTGTTGAACAGTGGACCGAGACCATCGCGAGCGGTCGTCGTCGACGGGGCGATCACCCAAGGGCTGCGGAAGAAGCTGTTGCCGACACTGAAATCCACACGCCGTGATGGCGGCAGGTTCGCCGAGGGCATGGAAAACGCGTTCTGATCGGTCTTGCGCACCGTCGCACTGCCGCCGGAGCGGGCTTCACCGGGTTCGGCCCGGGTGAATTTCGGGGCGTCATCGCAGGCACTCAGGCCCAGGGCCAGAAACAGTGCGGACAAGCGAAGAGGCAGCGGGGGCATCAGACATCCTGCAAGACGAGCAAAACAAGGGCGCAAAGTCTAACAGGGGATGGGAATTTGAATAAGAGGAATTATCGTTTGCTTGATGTGAGGCAAGAGTCTATCTGCAAACCACGATCCCCTGTGTAGGAGCGAGCTTGCTCGCGATGGACGTGAACGGTGACGCGTGCTGACTGGAAAAATGCGTTGCCTTCAAATTCATCGCGAGCAAGCTCGCTCCTACAGTGGTCAGTGTTCCGGCCAACAAAAAAGGCGACCCGAAGGTCGCCTTTTTCACTCAGCCAGCGTTGATCAGAATTCGTGATCAGCGTTGTCCGGGTTCAGGTCGGCGATACCCAGTTTGCCAGCGGCGGCTTCGATCGAACCGGTCTGCTTGACCAGGGACGCGATAGCGTCACGGACGATCTGGTTGCCTGCGGTGTTGCCGGCAGCGATCAACTGGTCGTAGTGCTCGCCCTTGTTGGCGTGGTCGACCATGACCTGAAGCTTGGCTTCAGTGGCGGCCAGGTCGTCTTTGAGCGCGGTGTCGGCAGCCGGGTCGGCTTTGGCCACCAGGGACGACAGGCTGGCGCCGGTCATTTTGGTGCCATCGACGCGAGTGTATTCACCCAGGTACACGTTACGAATGCCCTTGGCATCGTAGAAGTGCGAGTTGTGGGTGTTGTCGCTGAAGCAATCCTGTTCGTCTTCCGGGGAGTTGGCTTCCAGGGAAACCTTCATGCGCTCGCCCGCCAGTTCGCCCAGGGACAGGCTGCCCATGCCGAACAGCATTTTGCGCAGGCCGGTTTCAGCCGGTTCTGCTTCCAGGGTGGCGCGGTAGTTGTCGGCCACGTTCGGCTTCCAGTTACCGACCATTTCTTCCAGATCGCTGACCAGCAGCTGGGTCACGGACTTCAGGTAGGCACGACGACGATCATTGTGACCGCCGGTAGCGCCTTTGCCTTCCAGGTAGTCCGAAGCCGGACGGTTGCCGGCGCCAGGGCCGGTGCCGTTCAGGTCCTGGCCCCAGAGCAGGAATTCGATGGCGTGGTAGCCGGTGGCGACGTTGGCCTCGGAACCGCCCAGCTCGTTCAGGCTGGCGAGTTTTTCCGGGGTGATGTCTTTGACATCGACCTTGTCTTCGCCGATCTGCACTTGAGTGTTGGCGATGATGTTGGCAGTGGCACCCGGGTTGCCCAGGGCGTGTTCGTAGGATTTGTCGACGTAGTCGATCAGGCCTTCGTCCAGCGGCCAAGAGTTCAGCTGACCTTCCCAATCGTCAACGATGGTGTTGCCGAAACGGAACACTTCGCTCTGCAGGTAAGGCACGCGAGCGGCAACCCAGGCAGCCTTGGCGGCTTTGAGGGTGTCGGCGTTCGGCTTGGCGAGGAAGGCGTCTACGGCGGTTTGCAGGGTCTTCGCGGTGGATTCGGCATCGCTGTAAACGGCGAAAACGATGTCGGCGTAATGGGCGACAACGGCTTTGGCGGCAGCTTCGTCGACTTTACCGGCAGCGGCAGGCGCAGTGGCTGGAGCAACCGGGGCAGCCGCAGTGCTGGCGGCAGGCGCGGCAGCTTTTTCTTGGTCTTTACCTTCGCCGCAACCGGCGAGGGAAATAGCGATGGCCAACAGACTGGCGGTAGCCAGAGGCATACGAATCATGGCGAACATCCTGCTTCGATAGGGGTGGAGTCGTGCTATGCACACGCAAAACTGCGACATAATGCAAATCTTTCGCATTATGTGTAAAGGGTTGTACCTGTAAATATTTCTTATTCACGTGGCGTGGCGCACGGCCTTGTAGGAGCGAGCTTGCTCGCGAAGCACTTCAAGGCGACGCGTTTTTTCAGGCTGCCCGCGTCATCGTTCACGATCATCGCGAGCATGCTCGCTCCTACAGGGGGGGTTACAAAATAGCCGCATTGCTGCGTTGGGCCTGCTTGAGGTAAACGCCCAGCTCTCGTGCCGGCAACGGTTTGCTGTAGTGATAGCCCTGACCTTCGTGGCAGCCTTCGGAAATGATGTAGGCCTCTTGCTCGGCGGTTTCCACGCCCTCGGCAATCACCTGCATGCCCAGGCTTTTGCCCAGCTGGATGATGGCGCGAACGATGGTCGCATCGTCGTCGTCATCGAGCAGGTCCTGGACGAAGCTCTTGTCGATCTTGATCTTGTCCAGAGGCAGGCTCTTGAGATAGCTCAAGGACGAATAGCCGGTTCCGAAATCGTCGATGGCGATCAGCGCGCCGGAGCGGCGCAGGCTGAGCAAGTGCTGGGCGGCGGTGCTGATGTCTTCCATCAGGCCGGTTTCGGTGACTTCCAGCTCCAGGCTGCGCGGTGGCAGGCGGTACATCTGCAGCAGGTTGTTGACCACTCGTGGCAGTTCGGCGTGGTGCAATTGAACCGTAGACAGGTTCACTGCCATGCGCAGGTCGGAGAAGCCCTGGTCATGCCACTCGCGTAGTTGTTTGCAGGCCTGGTCCAGCACCCATTCGCCGATGGCGATGATGGTGCCGTTCTGTTCGGCCAGCGGGATGAACAGGTCCGGCGGCACCATACCGTGCTCGGGGTGTTGCCAGCGAATCAGGGCCTCGACGCCCACCACGCGGTTGTCGCGGTAGCTGATCTGCGGTTGATAGACGAGGTAGAACTGATTGCGGATCAGCGCATCGCGCAGGTCTTTTTCCAGTTCGCGGCGGCGACGCATTTCGGTATCGACGCTGGCGATATAGAACTGATAGCGGTTGCGCGAACGGGTCTTGGCCAGCGTCATGGTCTGCTCGGCCTTTTGCAGCAACTTCTCGGTGCTGTTGCCGTCCTCGGGGAACAGGGTGATGCCGATGGTGGCGCGCAGGCGGATCTCCTGATGGTCGAGGGCAAACGCCGCTTCCAGGTCATCGAGAATGCTTTGCGCCAGCTCGGCGGCTTCGTAGGGCTGCTCGATATCGGCCTGGACCAGGGCGAACTGGTCGCCGCCGAGGCGGGCGAGGGCGCCCAGGCGACCGCTATGACCGCGCAGGCGATCGGCCAGGGCCAGCAACAATTGGTCGCCGGTCTGGTAGCTGAACTGCTCGTTGATGCCCTTGAAGTCATCGAGGCCGACACACAACACCGCGACCCGGCGCTGCAATTTGCCGGCGTCGATAAGGATCTTGTCCAGTTGCTGCTGCAATTGCTGCCGGTTCGGCAGCCCCGTCAGGAAATCGTACTGGGACATGCGCACCAGGCTGTTTTCCGCTTCGTGGCGCAGATGGGTATTGCGTTCGATGGATTCGAGCAACTGGTTGGCGGTGTTGATCCAGATGCCCAGTTCGTTGTTCTCGTGGCCCTTGAGCAGCGGAATCTTGTGTTCGCTGGGACGATCCGGATTGATTTCCGTGAGGTGCTCGATGATCCGCGACAGCGGCTTGGTCAGCAGCCAGTGGTAGACCAGGTACAACACCAGCCCCATGGCGAGCGCGCGCAGGACGCCGGAAATGAAGATGATCACCGAGCTGACAATGAACCCTTGGCCGTAGGTGGCGGTATCGAGGGTGATGCTCAGGTCGCCGTAATACTCACTGTAGGGCCCGCGACCGACCAGTTGGGTGGTAAAGGTGCGTTCCTTGCCAAGAATCAGGTCGGTCAGCCAGCGGCTGTGGGAGTGCTGCAATTCGCGGGTTTTTTGCGCGAGCATGGCTTCGTTGGGGTGGCCGATGGAGGCCTTGCGCACGGCGGCGTCCTGAAACAGGCCTTCGATCACCTGCATGCCCATTTCCCGGTCCAGGCTGTAGACGGCCTGGGTCGAGGGGTCGCGAAACATGTCGAGGATGCGTTCGGCATCGCTGGCGACGGCCTGACGTGTTTTATAGGCATCGAACACAATCTGCGCGCAGCTCAAGACCACGCCGACGATCAATGCCGAGAGGAGTACGACCCGGAGCAACTTCACCGACAAGCTGTTCTTGAGTTCCAGCTTCAAAGGGTTATTCCTTGTTCCGTGCGGGTAGCATCAAGTTGCCATGAGTATTGGCAATCCCGTGATGGCAGTCAAAGGGACAATCATCCTTGGGGGATTTTGCCTGCTGCTTGGCCGATTTGCAGTTGACCTGGCGAGTTAGCCTATTAGTACTGTGTCGGTTGTCGAGTCCTTCAACTTGAGGGGCGGGATGGAGATATTTTCCTTTTGTTTGATGTTAGTCGGCGTGGGCGGGGGAGCAAGGGGCTGGAGGCTGGTTTCATCTTGGGAAATTGGCTTCGTTCGGGTTTGGGTGGGGTACATATCCGTTTTTTTGGTAACGGCGGCTGGCGGTTTCGCCCTTACGGCGAGTCCCTTTTGTCAAACGACACAAAAGGAACCAAAAAGTCTCGCCCCTTACGTACGGCCCCTCGCTTCGGCTCGGGGTTCCTTCGCTCCGGCATTCATCCGGGGGCATCGCCCTCCGGTTGGCTTCGCTGGCACCTACATGCGATGGGTTCGACTGCGTCGAACGGCGCTGCGCGCCAATCCCCGGATGAACGCCTCCACTCAGCCTGCCGAGGGGGCGGGTGGATCAAGATCAAAAGCTGCAGGCGAGCTAACGCTCGGCCTGTTGAGTGGTGAGAAGCGTGGGTGTATGCCGATCTGCTTTTGCTCGGCTCTTCTGTGGGAGCGGGCTTGCCCGCGATGGCAGCCTGTCAGCCGACCATTTTCTCTTGGATGCCCCCCGGCCTAACTGTGGGAGCGGGCTTGCTCGCGAAGACGGCGGGACAGTCGACATTGCATTTTCAGCCACACCCCAACATATCGTTTCCACACGCCCGCGTGGGAGTGCTGCCAGGGACGGTCCGCGTTACGTTTTGGGCGTTAGCGCGGTGTAGGAAAGCGCCAGAAGTTTCCCACGCAGTTTTCAGGTTGTCCGTCGGAAGCGGGCTGAATAACCTTTGGCTGTCGCTGAAACTCAGCGATCGGGTGTGAGAACCCGGCTACTTATGGTCATCCAGAGCCTGTGCACGCATAATCGCCGCCAGCTAATCCGCTGTCTGTAAATGCGTCATGGCGGCTGTGTGCGGGCAGACTTAGGTCTGGCCCGGGTGTCCATACCGGTTTCTCACCTCGCACATAGCTGCCACCTCTTCACCGCGTGAGAAACGGCAAGTGGTGGCCCCAGCGCTAGAGGAATGGTTTTATGGACAAATTAATCCCCGATCCCCCCTGCAACACCACCAAACCCTACAGCCCTCGCACCATGTTCATGATCGTCCCCGACATGGACACTGAAAGCCTGCTTGCCCACGCTTGTGAATCACTGGCTTCAGCCAATGTCATGGCGAGTGATTTCGCTACCTGCCTGGCTGGCCCCCAGCGCAACACGGCGCTGGCCATTTCGCAGATTGTCATGTTGGCGGAGCTGGCGGTGAATCGTGCGCTGGATAACCTCGATCCGCAGTAGTTGGCCGACTGACCGCGTTATCGTTCTTCGCGAGCAGGCTCGCTCCCACTGGCTCGGGGGGTGATCTGTGGGAGCGGGCTTGCTCGCGAAGACGGCGGGACAATCACCACCGTCCCTTTGCTCATATTCCTTCCATAAAAAAACCCGGCACAAAGCCGGGTTTTTTGTCTGGCATCGAGCTTAAGCGGTGAAGGTTTTGCCTTCGAACTGCTCAGCCACGAATTTCCAGTTGACCAGGTTCCAGAACGCTTCGACGTACTTCGGACGCAGGTTGCGGTAGTCGATGTAGTAAGCGTGTTCCCAGACGTCGCAGGTCAGCAGCGGGGTGTCGCCGTTGGTCAGCGGGTTGCCGGCGCCGATGGTGCTGGCCAGGGCCAGGGAACCGTCAGCCTTCTTCACCAGCCAGCCCCAACCGGAACCGAAGGTGCCGATGGAAGTCTTGCTGAACTCTTCCTTGAACTTGTCGAACGAACCGAAGGCCGCGTTGATGGCTTCAGCCAGTGCGCCGGTTGGTTGACCGCCAGCGTTTGGCGCCAGGCAGTTCCAGTAGAAAGTGTGGTTCCAGACCTGAGCGGCGTTGTTGAAGATACCGCCCGAGGAAGTCTTGACGATTTCTTCCAGGGTCTTGCCTTCGAACTCGGTGCCTGGCACCAGGTTGTTCAGGTTCACGACGTAGGTGTTGTGGTGCTTGTCGTGGTGGAACTCCAGGGTTTCCTTGGAGATGTGCGGCTGCAGGGCATCGTGTGCGTACGGCAGTGGCGGCAATTCGAAAGCCATGATGATTCTCCTAATCAGGTCAGTTGCGGTGAGCGCAAGGCCGATCACGGGCGGCCAGACAAGCGCCGGGGAGTTTGTACTCTTTGCGGCGCAGGGAGTCGGATCATAGCACCGGGGGGGCGGCATAACCACGCAACAACTGTGTGGAATAGAGGTTCCGCCAATCAGATGGCCGCGATCAGCTGCAGCGCTACGGCAAACATCATCACCGCCACCAACAGATCGAGAATTCGCCAGGTGCCGGGCCGGGCGAGCCACGGCGCCAGCCATGCCGCACCGAGGGCCAGGGTGAAGAACCACAGCAGCGAGGCACTGGCCGCGCCGACGACATAAGCGCCGGGCTCGGTTTGTTGTGCGCCCAGGGAGCCGATCAGCAAAACGGTGTCCAGATAGACGTGCGGGTTGAGCAAGGTCACCGCCAGCGCGCTGAGCATCACCGCCCGCAGCGAACGTACGGTCTGGCCTTCGCCCTGCTCAAGGCTCTGCTTCGAGAAGGCCCGGCGCAGCGCCTGGCTGCCGTACCACAACAGGAACGCTGCGCCGCCCCAGCGTGCGATGGCCAACAGCGTCGGGTTCTGTGCCAGCACCGTCGCCAGGCCGAATACCCCGGCGGCTACCAACAGGGCATCGCAGGTCACGCAGAGTGCCGCCACCGGCAGGTGATGTTCACGCCGCAGGCTTTGCGCCAGGACAAACGCATTCTGGGTGCCAATCGCCATGATCAGGCCGAAGGCCACGAGCAGCCCGTTCACATAACTTTGCCACATGATTTTTTTACTCCGCGTTGGCTGCCAGATCCCGCAGCACTTGCAGGGCTCGGTCGGCGTCGGCCTGGCCGACGAACAAATGGTCGTGGTAGTAGCCTGCAATCACGTTGCAGCTGATTCCGGCCTTGCCCAATGCCGTGGCGAACGCGGCGGTCAGGCCGACGGCTTCGAGGGCCGAATGTACGTTCAAGGTGATCCAGGCGGCGATGTAGTCGAAGCTGAATCCGGCTTTTTCGGCGTGGGAACGTTCGAGAATCACGGTCAGGCCTTCCTGCTCGCGGAAGCTGCCGACAATCTCCAGATCCGCAGGCAACTTGCCGTCGCGCAGGGTGCAGAACACGTATTCGCCAGCGTTGAGTTGCGGGCTCATGCTGCGCAGCAGCGTTGCCAATGAAGTTTCGCCAGCCATGTGGGTGATCCTTGTTCAAGAGTTCTTGCTGGTCATTGTCCTTGTGAAGGCTGTATAAGAAAAACCAATCTTGCTGATCGCTCATTAGGAAAACTGATGTTCGACTATAAATTGCTTTCTGCCTTGGCCGCCGTGGTCGAACAGGCCGGTTTTGAACGGGCGGCTCAGGTACTGGGCTTGTCGCAATCGGCGATTTCCCAGCGCATCAAGCTGCTGGAGGCGCGGGTTGGCCAACCGGTGCTGGTGCGGGCCACGCCGCCAACGCCGACGGAAATCGGTCGACGGCTGCTCAACCACGTGCAGCAGGTGCGATTGCTTGAACGGGATTTGCAAAGCCTGGTGCCGGCGCTGGATGAAGAGGGCCTGCCGGAACGCCTGCGCATCGCCCTGAACGCCGACAGCCTGGCCACTTGGTGGGCGCAGGCCGTGGGGGCGTTTTGCGCCGAACAGCATCTGCTGATGGATCTGGTGGTCGAAGACCAGACCGTCGGTCTCAAGCGCATGCGCGCCGGTGAAGTGGCGGCTTGTGTCTGCGCCAGCGAGCGGCCGGTGGCGGGGGCGCGCAGTGTGTTGCTGGGGGCCATGCGTTACCGTGCGCTGGCCAGCCCCGCCTTTATTGCCCGGCATTTTCCGCAGGGCGTACGCGCCGATCAGTTGGCCCGAACCCCGGCGCTGGTATTTGGCCCGGACGATTTCCTGCAGCATCGCTACCTTGCGTCCCTCGGCGTCGAGGGGGGATTCGAACACCATTTGTGCCCGTCCTCCGAAGGTTTTATCCGCTTGGCGGAAGCCGGTCTGGGTTGGGGGCTGGTTCCGGAACTGCAGGTGCGCGAGCAACTGCAAAGGGGTGTATTGCAGGAGCTGCTGCCAGATAAGCCGATCGATGTGCCGCTGTACTGGCATCATTGGCGTAATGGCGGCCAACTGCTGGGGCTGCTCACCGATCAATTGGTCAGCGCATCGAAGCAATGGCTGGTGCCCTTGGACTGACGCGCAGCGTCAAGACCTCACGTAATACGCAAAACGAAATATTCGGAGCAATTCATGAAGATTCTGGTTACCGGCGCAAGCGGCTTCATCGGCGGGCGCTTTGCGCGTTTTGCCCTGGAGCAGGGCCTGGACGTGCGGGTCAACGGTCGCCGGGCCGAGAGTGTGGAGCATCTGGTACGCCGGGGAGCCGAGTTCATCCAGGGGGACTTGAGCGACCCGGAACTGGCGCGCGAGCTGTGCTCGGACGTCGAGGCCGTGGTGCATTGCGCCGGTGCTGTTGGATTATGGGGACGTTATCAGGACTTCCATCAGGGCAACGTCCAGGTCACCGAGAACGTGGTCGAAGCCTGCTTGAAGCAACGGGTTCGGCGGCTGGTGCATTTGTCGTCGCCGTCGATCTACTTCGATGGTCGCGATCATCTGGGCCTGACCGAAGAACAGGTGCCCAAGCGCTTCAAACACCCTTACGCCGCCACCAAGTACCTGGCCGAGCAAAAAGTCTTCGGTGCCCAGGAGTTCGGTCTCGAAACCCTGGCCCTGCGCCCGCGTTTCGTCACCGGGGCCGGCGACATGAGCATCTTCCCGCGCCTGTTGAACATGCAGCGCAAGGGGCGCCTGGCGATCATCGGCAACGGTCTGAACAAAGTTGATTTCACCAGCGTGCAAAACCTCAACGAGGCGTTGCTCAGCAGTTTGCTGGCCAGCGGTTCTGCGCTGGGCAAGGCTTACAACATCAGCAACGGCACGCCGATTCCCCTGTGGGACGTGGTCAATTACGTCATGCGCAACATGGAAGTCCCACAGGTCACCCGCTACCGTTCCTACGGCCTGGCCTACAGCGTGGCGGCGCTCAACGAGGGCGTGTGCAAGTTGTGGCCGGGGCGTCCCGAACCGACGCTGTCGCGTCTGGGTATACAGGTCATGAACAAAAATTTCACCCTGGACATCAGCCGCGCGCGGCATTATCTGGATTACGATCCCAAGGTCAGCCTCTGGACGGCGCTCGATGAATTCTGTGGCTGGTGGAAGGCCCAGGCTGTTCGCTGACGCTCGAACAACGACCCCCGACTGAACCGGATTCGGGCTTGGGGGTCAATGGTTGCGGCTGTGGGGTTTATACTGCGCGGCATAAAGCCATTATGTGATTCACTAAGGTTGATTCAATGTCCATGCGAAACGATGCCAACGACGACTTCGATGATGTACCGAGCCTGCGTGCAGACGTTCTCGATGACGACTTTGCGCCCCCCGCCCGCACGGTCGTGCATTCGCGCACGACGCCGGTGGTGAAGGTCAAGGCGGCGAGTACCGGTGCCTTGTGGGCGTTGATCGGGGCGTTGTTCTTTGCGTTCGCGGGCCTGGCCTGGTGGAGCTTTCAGCAGATCTCCCTGATGGAACAGCAACTGGTGGCGACCCAGGAAAGCTTCGCGCGAATCAGTGAGGAAGCGGCAGGGCGCCTGCAGGATATTTCCGGAAAGGTTGTTGCCAGCCAGACCAGTGTCAGCACCGACAGCGAGGCCTTGAAGCTGCAAATCCGCCAGCTGGAAAGCAAGCTCCAGGACCAGAACGCCCAGCAGCAAGGTGTTGCCGGCCAGGCCTCGGACCTGGACAAGCGACTGGCACAAATGACCGCGCAAACCACCGAGCTGGACAAGCGCCTGGCGCAATTGAATACCCAGAACACCGAACATCAGACGGCCAATACCCAGTTGCAGACCCAGGTCAAAGCATTGAGTGCTGAATTGGCCACCCTGAAAAGTGCCCCGTCGGACGCTGAAAAACTCGATGCACAACTGAAGAGCCTGGGCGCCGATATCACAGCGCTGAAGAAACAAGGCAACCCAAGCGCTGCTATCGAGCGTCTCGAGCAAGACATGATCGTGCTCAAGAGCGAGCAGGACAACCGTCCAGCGGTCACGCAGGGCTCGACCAATACCGCCGAGTTCGATGCGTTCCGCAGCCAGGTCACCCGCAACATCAATACCCTTCAGGCGCAGATCCAGAACCTTCAGCAGCAACTGCGCGCCCGGCAGTAATCCGAACACTTGTGGCGAGGGGGCTTGCCCCCGTTGGGTGGCGAAGCCGCCCCAAATCCATTCGCCGCGGTTCACCAGATCAACCGCGGTGCCTGATTTACGACTGCTGCGCAGCCGAACGGGGGCAAGCCCCCTCGCCACAAAAGCCTATGACCCTGTTCTGGCGAATATTCGTACATATCCCATTGCCGTCTACGCTCTTGAAACACCATCAGGAACGAGGGATGCGCAATGGGGTTTCTGCATAGGTTCGCCTTGCTGTGCGGCATGTTTTTATTGGGCCTGGGCCAGGTGCAAGCCGCCGCAACGGAAAAGGACGACAGCAAGGCGGCCATCGCCCTGCTGGAAAAAGCCCTGGCTTACTACCACCAAAATGGCGACAAGGCCTTCGCGGCGTTCAGCCGCCAGGGTGAGTTTGTCGACAAGGACCGTTATGTCTTTGTGCTCGACACCAAGGGCGTGATGCTTGCCAGCGGCGGGCCGTCGTCGGCGTTGATCGGCCGGGACGTCTCGCAAGTGCTCGGGCCGGACCTGCAGAAAGCCTTCAAGGATGCCCTGAAAGTGCCGGAAGGCAATGGCATCCAGCAGGCGGAATATCGCTGGCAGAACTGGAATGACGGCAAGGTCGAGCGCAAGCATGTCTACTACCAGCGCGTTGGGCAGCGGATTCTGGCGGTCGGTTATTACCTGCCAAGGGCCTCCGCCGAACAGGCCATGGCCTTGCTGAACAAAGCGGCAACCGATCTGGCCAAGGACGAAAAGGGCACCCTGACGGCGATCAATTCCCTCAAGGGCGGCTACCTGCAGGATGATCTGTATGTGTTTGTCGTCGACCTGGATACCCAGCGTTACGTGGCCCACGGCACCAACCTGCGGCTGATCAATACCGACTTCAGCAAGATCGTGGACCCGGAAGGCAAACCGGTGGGCGAGCCGATTCTGGCGTTGATGGCCCAGCAGGATTACGGCGAATACGAATACCGCTGGAAAAACCCGGTGACGGGCAAGGTCGAGAACAAGCATGCCTACCTGAAGAAGGTCGGGCATTTTCTGGTGGCGGTCGGGTATTACAGCCCTTGAATTGTAGTGACTGTCAGATCGTTTTCGCGAGCAAGCCCGCTCCCACAGTTGACCGCGTGCTCATGAAGAACTCGGTCAACTGTGGGAGCGGGCTTGCTCGCGAATACAGGCGACCCGGTCTATCTATCGAACCTTGTCCTCGCGTCCGCGCAACAACATGTTCGGCATGGCAATCGCCGCCGCCAGCCCAAGCAATGAAACGGCCGCGCTGACCGTCAGCAAATGCCGGAATGTCAGTGACAATTCGGCGCGCAGGGTGTTCTGCGCGTCACCCGGCGCGGCATTCAAACCGTCCAGCAATACATTCCCCGAGCTGCCTTCGGCAATCAGAGACGAACCGGCCAGATGCGCGAAACTCGAATCCTGCAACAACGCCAACAGCAGCGCCGACATCAACGCCACACCCACGGCACCACCCAGCGAACGGAACAGGTTGGTGGTGCTGGTGGCTACACCGATGTCCCGCTGGTCCACCGAGTTCTGCGTGCCGACCAATGACGTCGGGAACTGCATGCCCGAGGATATCCCGCAGAGCAGCATGAACAGACTGCTCACGACGAACGCCTGCGGCGGGCTGAATGCCATGCCGATAATCGAGACAGGCATCAGCGCCGCACCGGTAAGGATCATCGGTTTGTAGCGCCCGGTGACCGAGGTGCGGCGGCCTGCGAAATACGCGCCAATCGGCAAACCCATGGCCAGGGGCAGCAGGTGCAGGGCTGCGCTGTCGGCACCGGCGCCGGTGACGCTCTGAAAGCGCAGCGGCATCAATACAATCAGCGAGATGGCCTGGAAACTGGTGAAGAAAATCGTGCACCAGCACAGGATCGCGTTGCGGTTGGCGAACAGATGCATGGGCAACAACGGTTCTCGCGCCCGTCGCTCGTGGACGACGAACAGCCCCAGCACCAGCACCGCACAAGCGAGCAGCGCCAGCACCTCTGCACTGCGCCACGAATGGCCCTGGCCGACCTGGGTGATGCCCAGCAACAATGCTGTCAGCCCGATGATCATCAGCACGGTACCCAGGTAGTCGATGATCGGTTTGCGTTGCGGAATCGGCAGGCCCACCAGCGTGCGATAGGCGACCAGCCAGGCACCCAGGCCCAGCGGCAGGTTGATCAGGAACACCCAGCGCCAGGACAGGTACTCGGTCATGTAGCCACCAAGCACCGGGCCGGCCACGCTGGCCACGGCATACATGCTGCTGAAATAGCCCTGATACCGGCCGCGCTCCCGTGGCGGCACGATGTCACCGATGATCGCCTGGCTCACCGAGATCATTCCGCCGGCCCCGATGCCCTGGAGGATCCGCGCCAGCACCAGTTGCTCCATGCTCTGGGCCATGCCGCAGAACACCGACGCCAGGGTGAACAGGCCCATGCCGAACAGCATCAGCTTGCGTCGCCCGTACAAGTCGCCCAGTTTGCCGTAGATCGGCACCGCCACGGTCATGGCCACCATGTAGCCGGAAATCACCCAGGCCAACAGGCTAACGTCCTTGAATTGCGCGGAAATGGCCGGCATTGAAACGGCGACGATGGTCTGGTCCAGCGCGCCGAGAAAGATCGCCAGCATCAGGGCGATCAGCACGCTGCGAATGGCCGGTTTGGGCGTTTCAGGCTGGTGGAGATTGGTCACGGGAAAACCTGCGGGCAGTGATTGACCCGCAAGTAGCAAGGCGAGCGGGGATGCTCGCCAGTGTAAGTCGATAGGAGGCTATTCGATAGCCTCATAAGGAAGCCCGACGTAGTTTTCTGCAATGGTTTTGCGACCCGCCTGCGAATCGACAAAATAGTCCAGTTCCGACTCGGCAATGCGCTGGCTAAAGGCATCGTGATCATCAAAGCGGTGCAGCATCGAGGTCATCCACCAGGAAAAACGCTCGGCTTTCCACACCCGGCGCAGGCAGATTTCCGAGTATTTCTCCAGCAGATCAAGGCGATCGTCGCGGTAAACCTTGACCAGGATGTTGAACAGCGTGCTGACGTCACTGGCCGCCAGGTTCAGGCCCTTGGCCCCGGTGGGCGGGACAATGTGCGCGGCATCACCGACGAGGAACATCCGCCCGTACTGCATGGGTTCGACGACGAAGCTGCGCAGCGGCGCGATGCTTTTCTCGATGGACGGGCCGGTCACCAGTTTTTGCGCAAGATCGACCGGCAGGCGGTTTTTGAGCTCGTCCCAGAAGCGTTGATCGGACCAATCCTCGACATTTTCCTCTGCGGGCACTTGCAGGTAATAACGGGTGCGCGTCGGCGAGCGCATGCTGCACAAGGCGAAACCGCGCTCATGGCGCGCGTAGACCAGTTCTTCGTGGACCGGCGGCGTGTCGGCCAGGATCCCGAGCCAGCCGAAGGGATAAATCCGTTCGAAGACTTTCAGGCTGTCGGCAGGAATCGATTGTCGCGCCACACCGTGGAAGCCGTCGCAACCGGCGATGTAGTCGCAGTCGAGTCGATATGGCTCGCCGTCCTTCTCAAAAGTGACAAACGCTTCATCGGTTTTCATGCCGTGGGGAACGACGTTGCTGGCCTGGTAAATCGTCTGCGCGCCCACCTCCCGACGAGCGGCCATCAGGTCACGGGTGACCTCGGTCTGGCCGTAGATCATCACCGTCTTGCCGCCGGTCAACGCTTGCAGATCGATGTGTACCTGGCGCCCGTCGAGGGCCAGTTCGAAGCCACCATGGACCAGTCCCTCGGCGTCCATGCGCTGACTCACGCCGGCCTGACGCAACAGCTCTACCATGCCTTGTTCAAGCACGCCGGCGCGGATTCGACCGAGTACATAATCGGGGGGTTGACGTTCGAGAACGATGTTGTCGATGCCGGCGTTGTGCAGCAATTGGCCGAGCAGCAAGCCTGAGGGGCCAGCACCGATAATGGCAACTTGGGTTTTCAGTGTTTTCATTGTTCTTATGACTCGCAAGCTCCACACGACCTGGGTCGGTGAATGATTTTTATGGATCGAGTGCTTGCATTTTTCCCTTGCGAGTCTGTCAATTGAAGGTGAAAACTGAGCCGATAGCTGTACATTCTGCCAATCGGTGCGATTATCGCCCCAGATCAACCCCGAGGCCTGGATTGAAGTGATGAACAAGCCTGACCTGCCTTCGATTCCGGTGTTCAAGCTCTACGGTGAAAGCCTGGATTGGCCGACCCCGGACTTGCTGCACTGTGAAACCATTTCCAAACGCAGTCGCGAACATCATTGGGAAATCAAACCTCACCGCCACGCTGACTTGTGCCAGTTGCTCTTCGTATTCAAAGGTCAGGCCGAGCTTGAAATCGAAGGCAAGCGAACGCAACTGGTGGAGCCGGCAATCCAGATCCTGCCACCGCTGTCGGTGCACGGCTTTCGTTTTTCCGAGGACGTGGAAGGGTTTGTCGTAACCCTGGCCGCGCCGCTGATCGCCCACCTGCAGATGCAGTTGGGGCAATCGGTCAATGCCCTGGCCCAGTCCGAAAGCTACCCGGCAGGCAAGGACGCCGAGTACCTCAACAGCCTGTTCAGCGCCTTGCAGAGCGAATACACCAGCCATCAACCGGCGCGGGAAATGCTCATGCATTCGCTGGTCAGCGTGATCGTGGTGTGGGTCAGTCGCCAGGTGATCCAGCGTCGCACCGCCATGGCGCGACCGCAGCGGGCCCGGGAATACCTCAACGGCTTTATTCAACTGGTGGAAGAGACGTATCGCCAGCACGTCAAGGTCGAGGATCTGGCACACCGGCTGGGGATTTCCGTGTCCCACCTCAACGGCACCTGTCGTGAGCTGGCGGGGCAACCGGCGTTGCAGATCATGCATGAGCGGCAATTGCTGGAGGCCAAGCGTTTGCTGACCTACACCAGCATGACCATTTATGAAATGTCCGACGTGTTGGGGTTTTCCGATCCGACCAACTTCACACGCCTGTTCCGACGTCGAGTGGGGATTTCGCCAAAGGCGTTCCGCGACCGCTTGAAGGCCGATCAGGACAACGAAGCCTGACCCCCTTCGTTACCGGAGGGCGTTGAGGGTGGCGTTGTGGGGGATGCAGCGCTCGAAGTTGCAGCTCGCGGCTTCACGGGGCAGGTTGCGCAGTTGCTCGACGCGCCAGGCCGCAGCGCCATAAAGCCCGAGCGTGACCGCACAGGTGATGAAAATCGCGAGGTATCTTCTTGTTCTGATGTTCATGGCGTTGACCTCTGAACGAATACCTTTCGGTACTACTTTGAGCATAGGTCAGCGCCGGTGAGTTACCAGCAATAGCGCGGTATTCAGAACACTGATCACCCCTGTGGGAGCGAGCAAGCTCGCTCCCACAGGGCTTCCATTTACAACCCGATATCCCATTCCGGTTCTTGCGGAAACCTCACCACCAGAAAATCCAGCAAGCTGCGCAACGCCGCCGGCATGTGCTTGCGCGAGGCATACACCGCATACACGTTCATTTGCCGGGGTTCGGCCGTCGGCAGCAGGCGAACCAACTCGCCGCTGTGGATGTGCACGCCGGCCTGGTAGGTGGGCAGCATCGCCACCCCGGCGCCGGCTATCGTTGCGCGCAGCAGTGTGCTGGCCTCGTTGGCGCTGATGTTGCCTTGCACCGGTACTGAAACCTGCTCGCCGTCCTGTTCGAAATGCCACAGGCTTTTGCCGAAGTAGGAGTGGGTCAGGCAATTGTGCAGGCTCAAGTCCTCGACCCGTTGCGGCGCCGGGTGCTCGCGCAAGTAAGCGGGGGACGCGCAGATCACCGAGCGGCAAACCGTCAGGCGGCGGGCGATCAGGTTCGGGTCCAGGTCGTTGCTGGTACGGATCGCCAGGTCGATGCGCTCATCCACCAGGTTCACGGTGCGGTCGAGCATCTGCATATCGATGCTGACGCCGGGGTAGCGTCGGACATAGGCGGTCATGGCGTCGGCCAATTGCGCCTGGCCGAAGGAGGTGCTGACGCTGATTCGCAGCAGGCCGCGGGGTGCGTCATCCGGTTCGCTGACGGCGGCTTGCATGTCGGTGGATAAATCGAGCATCTGCCGACAGCGGGGCAGGATCTCGGTGCCGGCGGCGGTGAGGCTCAACTTGCGTGTGGTGCGATGCATCAGGCGCGCGCCGACCCAGTCTTCCAGCTCCGCCAGATACCGCGACACCACCGGCCGTGACAGCTCCAGATGATCGGCGGCGGCCGACTGGCTGCCGAGGTCGACCACCGTGACGAACACACGCATTGCTTGAAGACGATCCATGATTTGCCCGCTTTCAGAAACAAACTATGTTCAAGCATCGCATTTTTTGTACCGAGTCAGGCAACTAAGCTCTGTTCCAGTGTAGGAGCGAGCTTGCTCGCGATGGCCATTAACGATAACGCGGGATACCGGTTATACGCGGCGCCTTCAAGTCCATCGCGAGCAAGCTCGCTCCTACAAAAAGGTATCCGCCAATCACGGCATTCGGACAACGGAGCAACAGATGATCGGACTCACCCTTCTCAAGCGAGTATTACTGGCAAGCGCCGCCCTCGGTTTCGCTGCCCATGCAGCCGCCTCGACCCTGACGCTGGATGTCTACAACCCCGGCGAAAAAGCCATCTTCCCGGTGACCTCGGTGCTGGTCAGTGGCGAGAAAGAAGCGATCCTGGTGGATGCGCAATTCGGCAAATCCCAGGCCGAACAGGTAGTGGAAAAAATCCGCGCCAGCGGCAAGCAGTTGACCACCATCTACATCAGCCACGGTGACCCGGACTACTACTTCGGCCTCGATACCCTGACGGCCGCATTCCCCAAGGCCAAGGTCCTCGCCTCGCAGCCGACCGTCGACCACATCAAGCAAACCGTCGACGGCAAACTGGCATTCTGGGGCCCGAAAATGGGGGCCGACGTACCTGTAAAAACCATCGTGCCGGACGTGCTCAAGGGTGACAGCCTGATCCTCGAAGGGCAGAAGTTGCAGGTGGTGGGTCTTGAGGGCCCGCAGCCGGATCGCAGCTTTGTGTGGATTCCATCGATCAAGGCCGTGGTTGGTGGTGTCGTGGTGGCGCAAAACATCCACGTCTGGATGGCTGACACGCAAACTCCGCAGTCCCATGCCGATTGGCTGACTACGCTGCATGCCATTGAAACCCTGAAACCGCAGACCGTGGTGCCTGGTCATTACCTTGGCGAGAGCGATCGTTCACTGACGGCCGTGCAGTTCACCGCCGCCTACATCAAGGCCTTCGACGAAGAAACCGCCAAGGCCAAGGATGCTGCCGCGCTGATCGCCGCGATGAAAAAACGCTTCCCGACCCTGGGCGATGAAAGCTCCCTGGAGCTGAGCGCCAAGGTCGCCAAGGGCGAGATGAAGTGGTAACCGGAAGTACATGAAGCTGAAGCAAGTTTTGAGATGAAATTGATTACCTGTGGCGAGGGGGCTTGCCCCCGTTGGAGTGCGAAGCGCTCCCCTGCAATCCATCAGTCACACCCTAAGCACAGGTTTTACGACTGCTACGCAGCCGAACGGGGGCAAGCCCCCTCGCCACAAAGGTCAGCGCAATTTGATACCGATACTTTCAAGCCAACTGGAGAACGTCATGAGCAAAGTCGCAATCATCGGTGCCACCGGTCGTGCCGGTAGCCAATTGCTGGAAGAAGCCCTGCGTCGCGGTCACAGCGTTACCGCCATTGCCCGCGACACATCGAAAATAGACGCGCGTGAAGGTGTGGTCAGCAAGGCCGTCGATGCCCTTGATGCCGCTGAGTTGCAAGCTGCAATTGCGGGCCATGACGTAGTCATCAGCGCCGCACATTTCGCGACCCTGCCTGCCAGCGCAGTCGTTGGCCCGGTGAAAAAAGCCGGGGTTAAACGTTTGCTGGTAGTGGGCGGGGCGGGTTCGCTGCTATTGCCCGATGGCGTTCGAGTGATCGATAGCGAAGGTTTCCCTGAGGCTTACAAGGCAGAGGCCAGCGCCGGTGCCGAATTCCTCGCAAACCTGCGTGAAGAGCGGGATCTGGACTGGACATTCCTGTCGCCATCGGCCGAATTTGTCGAGGGCGAGCGCACCGGGAAATTCCGCATCGGCCAGGATGATTTGCTGGTGAGCAGCGCAGGGCGCAGCTGGATCACGTTTGCCGATTATGCGATTGCGATGCTCGACGAAGTGGAAACGCCGAAGCATTCGCGACAGCGGTTTACTGTCGGTTATTGAGTTCACTGACCTCCTGTAGGAGCGAGCTCGCTCGCGATGATCGCCAACGATAACGCTGGGAACCTGATGCCCCGCGGCGTTCTCGGGTTCATCGCGAGCAAGCTCGCTCCTACAGGATACTGTTCAGCGCGATTGCGCTTGCTCCACCAACCACCCCATCAATTCACGCAACTTCGGCGAAGGCCCGGGTTTTTCGGGGAACACCAGGTAATACGCCAGTCCCGTTGTCACCTTCAAATCGAATGGCATGACCAACCGCCCGGCGTTCAGGTCATCGCCGATCAGCGACCAGTCGCCAATCGCCACACCCGTTCCCTGGGACGCCATCGACATCGCCAGGTCCAGTGTTTCGAAGTGCTGGCCCTTGCCGACATTGGTCAAATGCACATCCGCGGCTTTCAACCAGGCTTTCCAGTCCCGTTCATCGCGGGTCGGGTGCAGCAGCAGGTGTTGTTGCAGATCGGCCGGAGTCTGCAGGAGCATGGGGCCTTCGAGCATCGGTCTGGAACACACCGGTGTGAGTTGTTCGTCGAAGAGTTTTTGCGACATCAATGAATCATCCGGCGGTGCGCCGTACATCACCGCCGCATCGAACTGCTCGCGATGAAAATCCACCCCGTGCTTGACCGTGGTGGTCAGTTCCACCGGCACGTCCGGGCGTTCCCTTTGCCATTGCAACAGACGCGGCAGCAACCAGCGCATCACGCAGGTCGGTGCCTTGAGTTGCAGGGTTTCACGCTTCTCGCCGATCTGTTCAACGGCCTCGTCGATCAGGCCGAAAATCTGCTGGACCCGTGGCAGCCATTCCCGTCCCTCGGCTGTCAGGTCCAGGCCTCGGGCCAGGCGGATGAACAGTTCATAACCCAGATGATCTTCCAGCCCGGCGATCTGCCGACTCACCGCGCCCTGGGTGATGTGCAGCTGTTCGGCGGCCCGGGTGAAATTGCAGCACTGCGCGGTAATCAGAAAAGTGTGCAGCGCCGGCAGGGGAGGCAGTCGTTTCATTGGGATCCAAGGTATGACGTGAGGACATGGCTAGTATGACTTTTTATCCATTGTTGCGGCTACCTGTCGCCCGTTCCAATGAGGCCATTCCCGGGCCTGCGAATCCATCATAAACACAGCGCACGCCCGGCGTCTCAAACGAACAAAAAGGGCAAAGACATGGCGACGTGCGGCGAAGTATTGGTCAAGTTACTCGAAAACTACGGGGTCGAGCAGGTGTTCGGCATTCCAGGGGTGCATACCGTGGAGCTGTATCGCGGGCTGGCCCGTTCGAGCATCAACCACGTCACGCCGCGCCATGAACAGGGCGCCGGCTTCATGGCCGACGGCTACGCCCGCACCAGCGGCAAACCGGGTGTGTGCTTCATCATCACCGGCCCTGGCATGACCAACATCACCACCGCCATGGGCCAGGCCTACGCCGATTCGATCCCGATGCTGGTGATCTCCAGCGTGCAATCGCGCAGCCAGTTGGGCGGCGGTCGCGGCAAGCTGCATGAACTGCCGAACCAGGGCGCACTGTGTGCCGGCGTCGCGGCGTTCTCCCACACCCTGATGTCGGCGTCGGAATTGCCGGGTGTGCTCGCTCGCGCCTTTGCACTGTTCCAGGCTGGTCGTCCGCGTCCGGTGCACATTGAAATTCCGCTGGATGTTCTGGTTGAAGAAGCCGACGACTTGCTCGCCAGCCTGCCGGTCAATATCGACCGCGCCGGTGCTTCGCCGAGCGCCGTGTCGCGCATGGCCGAATTGCTGGCCGGCGCCAAGCGTCCGCTGATTCTCGCCGGTGGCGGCGCCATCGACGCGGCCGTCGAGCTGACTGAGCTGGCTGAACTGCTGGACGCGCCGGTCGCCCTGACCATCAATGCCAAGGGCATGCTCGCCTCCGGCCACCCGCTGCTGATCGGCTCGACCCAGAGCCTGGTCGCCACCCGAGCGCTGGTCGCCGAGGCCGACGTGGTACTGGCCATCGGCACTGAACTGGCCGAGACCGACTACGACGTGACCTTCGCCGGTGGCTTCGAAATTCCTGGCAAGCTGCTGCGCGTCGATATCGACCCGGACCAGACCGTACGCAACTACCCGCCGCATGTGGCGCTGGTGGCCGACTCGCGTAACGCCGCCCAGGCGTTGCTCAGTGCCCTGTCGCACAAATCCCTGGCCGAGCGTCGCAACGATTGGGGACAAGTACGTGCCGCCCGTCTGCGTGAAGACCTGGCCGCGACCTGGGACGCACCGACCCTGGCCCAGACCCGCTTCCTCGAAACCGTGCTGCACGAACTGCCGGACGCGGTGTTCGTCGGCGATTCGACCCAGCCGGTGTACACCGGCAACCTGACGTTCAACCCGGAGCGTCCGCGTCGCTGGTTCAACTCGTCCACCGGTTACGGCACCCTCGGCTACGCCTTGCCGGCGGCGATTGGCGCCTGGCTGGGTGGCCGCATCGAAGGTGGCGCGCGTCCTCCGGTGGTGTGCCTGATCGGCGACGGTGGCCTGCAGTTCACCTTGCCGGAACTGGCCAGTGCCGTTGAAGCGCGCACACCGGTCATCGTGCTGCTGTGGAATAACCAGGGCTACGAAGAGATCAAGAAATACATGGTCAACCGCGCCATCGAGCCGGTGGGCGTGGACATCTACACCCCGGACTTCATCGGTGTGGCCAAGGCATTGGGTTGCGCTGCCGAAGCGGTCAGCAGTGTCGAGCAATTGCGCGGCGCATTGCGGGTGGCTACCGATCGCCAGGGCCCGACCCTGATTGAAATCGACCAGACCCAGTGGATGCAGGCGGTGTCGAAATGAGCTTCCCGACGACTCTGGATGGCCTGTACATCAACGGCCAATGGTCGGCCGGCAACGAACACCTGCGGGTGATCAACCCGGCGACCGAAGCCCTGTTGACCACCGTCAATGGCGGCGACAAGCGCGCGGTTGATCAAGCCGTGAACGCAGCGACCCAGGCGTTCGCCGACTGGTCGAAAACCTCGGGCGCCGAACGCGGTGCGATCCTGCGCAAAATCGCCACGGGCGTGCAGGCCAATCGTGAAAAGCTGATGCACTTGCAGTCGAGCAACAACGGCAAGCCGCAATTCGAAGCCGCGATTGACGTCGATGACGTGATCGCCACGTTCGAGTATTACGCCGGTCTGGCCGAAGGCCTGGATGCCAAACAAGACAGCGCGGTAGAGCTGCCGACCGACGACTTCAGCGCTCGCCTGCGCCGCGAGCCGTGCGGTGTGGTCGGCCTGATCGTGCCGTGGAATTTTCCGATGGTCACCACCGCGTGGAAACTCGCCCCGGCCCTGGCCGCCGGTTGCTGCGTGGTGCTCAAGCCTTCGGAAGTGACGCCGCTGCCGGAACTGGAACTGGCCGCGATCATCGCTGAAGCCGGTGTGCCGGCGGGTGTCTTTAACCTGGTGTGCGGCACCGGCCTGGCCGTTGGCGCTCCGCTGTCGGCAGACCCGCGCATCGCCAAGGTGTCGTTCACCGGCAGCAATGCCGTTGGCGTGCAGGTCATGCAACGGGCGGCGGAAACCGTCAAAGGCGTGAGCCTGGAGCTGGGCGGCAAATCTTCGCTGTTGGTGCTGGCCGATGCCGATCTCGAACTGGCGGTGGAAGTGGCCTGTGGCGGTGGTTTCTTCAACGCCGGGCAGATGTGCTCCGCCACCAGCCGCGTGCTGGTCGCCGATGAACTGGCCGATGAATTCCTGAACCGAGTGAAGGCCCGTGCCGAAGCCATTCGCGTGGCCGACCCGTTCGACCCGAACGTGGAAATGGGCGCGCTGGTCAATCAGGCGCAATACCAGCGCGTGCTCGGTCACATCGATCGCGGTTTGAGTGCCGGTGCCAAGCTGGTTTGCGGTGGCAATCGCCCGACCGACCTGCCGCGCGGGTATTTTTTGCAGCCGACGGTGTTCACCGAAGTGCCCCTCGACAGTGCGTTGTGGAATGAAGAGATTTTCGGCCCGGTGATCTGCGTGCGCCGTTTCGCCTCCGAGGCCGAAGCGATTGCCCTGGCCAACGACAGCCAGTTTGGCCTGGTCGCCAGTGTGGTGACGCGCGATGCACAGACCGCCGACCGCGTCGCCAACGCTTTGCAGGCGGGGCTTGTGTGGATCAACGCGCCGCAGGTGATCTTCCCGCAGACCGCCTGGGGCGGCTACAAGCAGAGCAGCATCGGCCGCGAATTGGGGCCATGGGGCTTGCAGGCTTTCCAGGAAATCAAACACGTGATCCGGGCCGTCTGACGCCTGGCACTGTGTAGGAGCGAGCTTGCTCGCGATGGACGCATGGACGACACGGGGCTGTCTGATGCCCCGCATTATCGTTGACGTCCATCGCGAGCTAGCTCGCTCCCACAAGGAAAAGGAGGCATGCGCTGGCGTCATGGCTTCAATGAGTTTTTATCGATAGTCAGGTGTTTTACGCGACCTCAGGATGAACTTGCCGGCTCAGTCAAGCCCCGAAAATACGAGGGATAACGCTGGTCCGGTCGCGCGGATGCAACAGTTTCGACCTGCCTCATACCTACAAAAACAAAGGGAGTCCGTAATGGGCGAGCATGATCTGAACAGACGTCAATTCATCAAGACCGTGGGCGTAGCCTCGGTTGCAGCGGCAGCCATGAGCATGCCGTTCATCAAGGCCAATGCCAGCGACACACGCTTTGCCGGCAAGACCCTTCGTCTGCTGACCTGGTCCGATGACACCGGCCTGGCCGCACTGCGCAACATCGCCGCGACGTTCGAAGACAAGTACGGCTGCAAGGTCATCGCTGACCGCACCGGCAGTACCTCGGAAATGGTCGCCAAACTCAAGGCCGGCGGTGATCGTCCGCAATACGACATCATCACCCTGGCAGGCGTCGGCGCCGAAGGTCTGGCCGCCGCCAACCTGCTGGAAAAACCCGACCTCAACCGCATTCCCAACCTCGTCGATGTACCGGAGAAATACCGCACCGGCGCCAATGGCCACGGTATCGGTTACCTGCTGTGGTGCAACAGCCTGGTCTACAGCACCCGCACCCAGAAAGAAGCCCCGACCAGCTACGCCTCCCTGTGGGATGCCGACGCGGCGCCGAACATCTTCCTGCCGCCGCCGAACTGGACCGAGGCCATGGACCTGATCATCATCGCCGCCAAACTGGCCGGTGGTGACGAACACAACATCGAGCCTGGCTTCAAGAAGCTCGCCGAGCTGAAGGATCGTGTGGTGACCCTGGGTGAAAACCCGAACCAGATCGCCGAACTGTTCCGCACCGGTTCCCTGGACATGGGCGGCCTGTACGCGCCAGCCTTCTTCCCGAAACAGATCCGCGATCCGAACTACGGCCTGGGCGCCACATTCGGCATGAAGGAAGGTTTCTACACCGACCTGATGCTGTCAGTGATGCCGAAGAACCGTCCGGGCGATACCGACATGGCCTACGCCTTCATCAACCACTCTCTGGACCCGCTGGTGCAGGGCAAGATGGCTGAAGACATCTACAACGGCCCGGTCAACGCCAAGGCGATCATTTCCGCCGAAGCACGCAAGAGCCCGTACATCCTCACGCCGGAGCAGATTGCCGAGAAGGCGATCATGCACGACAACGCCTTCCTGGCCAGCGTGCATGACCAATGGATTCGTCGTTACACGGAAATCTTTTCTTCCTGATCGAGTGACGTACACAAGACCTTGAAGCACCACAAATCAAATGTGGGAGCGGGCTTGCTCGCGAATGCGTCGGCACATCCAACATCAATGTGACTGATACACCGCTTTCGCGAGCAAGCCCGCTCCCACAGGGTTCACGGTGGTATCGAGGCTTGTGTTTGTCAGCTGCTGTCCATTGACGAGACCCTTTGCTATGGAACACCAACCTCTGACTCATCCGGTGAGTGCCGCCCCCGTGCGCGCCGCTCGGGGTGTTTCGCCGACCGCGCGCGCCTGGCTTTTCCTCACGCCGTCGATGCTGTTTCTCGGCGTTTTGATTGCCGCGAGCCTGCTGGTACTGCGCATGAGCGTGGGCACCAAAGGCGCGGAATGGTCCGGGTTCAGCCTGGCCAGTTACGCCCAGTTGCTGGAACCCTATTACCTCAAGTCGCTGATGCTGACCCTGCGCCTGGCGCTGATCAGCGCGGTGATCGCAGTGATTCTGGCGATCCCTGTGGCCTACACCATGTCACGCCTGACCTCGCCGTTCGTGCGACGGATCTTCCTTGCGGCGGTGTTGCTGCCATTGCTGGTCAACCTGCTGCTGCAAAGCTACGGCTGGCTGGTGATCCTCGGTCCCGGTGGCATGCTCAACCAGGCACTGATGGGCCTGGGCCTGATCAAGCGCCCGATCATGCTGTTGTACAACCAGAACGGCGTGTTGATGGGCTTGGTGCAAACCGCCTTCCCGCTGGCCGTGTTGCCGATTGCCAGCGCCATGCGCGGTGTCGCCCGCAGCTACGAAGAAGCTGCCGCCACCCTGGGCGCCAGTCGCTTCCAGGTGTTCCGCCAGGTGGTATTGCCGATGAGTCTGCCGGGGATCATTACCGGTGCGACCCTGGTGTTCGCCTACAACGCCAGCAGTTTCGTGGTGCCCTTGCTGCTCGGAGGTCGGCGCGTGCCGATGCTGGCGGTGATGGTGCATGACCAGATCGCCCCGCTGATGAACTGGCCCGCCGCATCCGCTGCCGGCGTGGTGCTGATCGTCACTACCCTCGCGATCATGACCTTGTCCGAATACATCACTGGCCGTCGTCGGCGCATGCTGGAGGCTTCCCAATGAGCACCCTGATCAAAAAGCGTTATGGGCTGTTGCCCGGCGAGACCGGCAAGTTTGCCGGCATCCTTTCCGGCTTCATCCTGCTGCTGGCGGTACTGCCGATCCTGACCATGATCGTCATGTCCTTCAGCGGCGCGTCGAACCTCGACTTCCCGCCGAGCAGCTACAGCCTGCAATGGTACAAGGCCGCCTGGCACACCTTCGTGTCGCCGGACGCCAGTGACGTCCTGAGCCTCGGCCAGGCCATGTCTACCAGCTTGCTGGTGTCGTGCCTGACCATGATTTTCGCCACGATCATCGCGGTGCCGGCGGCCTACGCGCTGACCCGTTGCGAGTTCCGCGGCAAGGCGGTGGCGCTGCAATTGATGTCGTTGCCGCTGGTGTTTCCGATGGTGGTGTTGGGCCTGGCGTTGCTGCTGGTGTTCGACAGCCTGCCATTCCACATGACCACCTCGCGCCTGGTGATTGCCCACGTGATCCTCGCGTTGCCATTCGTGGTGAAGAACTGCACGGCGGCGATGCTCTCCATCGGCAGCGAAGTCGAAGAGGCCGCGCAAATGCTCGGTGCTTCACCGCTGCGGGCGATTGTCGATGTGGTGGTGCCGTTGATGAAGTCGGGGATCCTGGCGGGCATGCTGCTGGCGTTCATCGTCTCGTTCAACGAATTCACCGTGACCTATTTCCTCTACACCATCGACGTCATGACCGTGCCGATCTGGATGTACAGCCGCACCGTGTCTTCGCTCGACCCAACCGTATTTTCGTTTGCCGTGCTGATCGTGCTGATCGACTTCGTCCTCATCTGGGCGCTGGAGAAGCTGGTTGGTGAAGGTGGCGTTTCGTTCTGATTTCTTGAGGTGATTCTTATGTCTGGTCTGATTCTGGAAAACGTCGAGAAACATTACGGCTCGGCCTGCGCGGTAAAGGATGTAAACCTGCATTTGCCCGAGGGCAAACTGGTGTGTTTCCTCGGTCCTTCGGGCTGTGGCAAAACCACCTTGCTGCGCATGATTGCCGGGCTGGAAACCCTGAGCGGTGGCGAGATTCGCCTGGACGGTGAGGACATCGGCCACACCCCGGCGCATCTGCGTAATTTCGGCATGGTGTTCCAGTCGCTGGCGCTGTTCCCGCACATGACGGTGGGGGAGAACATCGCCTATCCGCTGAAACTGCGTGGCGTCAGCAAGGCTGACCAGCAGGCGCGGGTGGTGGAATTGCTGGAACTGATCCAGCTGCAAGCGATGATCAATCGTCCGGTGGCCAAGCTGTCCGGCGGCCAACGCCAGCGCGTGGCGATTGCCCGGGCGATTGCCAATCACCCGAAAATCCTCCTGCTCGACGAACCTCTGTCAGCGCTGGATGCCAAGCTGCGCGAGTCGATGCAGGTGGAAATCCGCCAACTGCAACAACGCCTGAACATCACCACCATCATGGTGACCCACGACCAGCGCGAGGCCATGACCATGGCCGATATCGTGGTCGTGTTGGGTGAGCACAAGGTGCAGCAGGTGGGCACGCCGATCGAGATCTATCGTCACCCGGCCAACGAGTTCGTCGCGGACTTCATCGGCTCGGGCAACATCTTCCCGGCCACGGTGCTGGGTAACGGCAAGGTCAGTTTGCCGGGCGGCGATGCGCTGCAAGTACCGATCTGCAGCAGCATCGTGGTCGGTGAAAAGGTGAAGATGCTGATTCGCCCGGAAGACCTGCAACTGTCCGCACCCCAGGCGACCGCGGGCAACCGCTTGCTGGGCAAGGTGACGTTCGTGCGCGATATCGGCGCGACCATCGAGACCACGGTGGAGTGTTCCGGGGTGTCGTTTACCGCGCTGAGCACGCCATGTCAGGGCTTTGGCCTGAGCGTTGGTCATCCGGTGTCGGTGACCTTGCCGGTGGAGGCATGCCGGGTACTCGGAGCCTGATCCAGGATTTGTATTGCCTGAGCTGGACTCTTCGCGAGCAAGCCCGCTCCCACATTTGGAATGTATTCCACCTGTGGGAGCGGGCTTGCTCGCGAAGGGGTCAGCAGCCACACCAAAAACTCCGGATCAAACCGTCAACCGCAACCGCGCCAGATCCCGCAACGGCGGCGCACCGAACAACCGGCTGTACTCCCGGCTGAACTGCGACGGACTTTCATACCCGACCCGATACCCCGCCGCCGAAGCCTCCAGCCCTTCGGCGAGCATCAGCCGCCGTGCTTCCTGCAGGCGCAGCTGCTTCTGATACTGCAACGGACTCATCGCCGTCATCGCCTTGAAGCGGTGATGCAGCGTCGACACGCTCAGGTTCACTTCCTTGGCCAATTCATCAATGCGCAACGGCTGTTCGAAATTGCCGTTGAGCCATTTGATCGCCTGGCTGATGCGATGGCTCTGACTGTTGGCGATGGCGATTTCGTACAGCCGATGCCCCTGTTTACTGCGCAACAGGCGATAGAGGATCTCCCGGCGAATCAGCGGCGCGAGCATGGCGATGTCTTTTGGCGTGTCCAGTAACCGTGCCAGGCGCAGCACGGCGTCGAGCATCGCGGTGTCGAGTTTTTCGACATAGAGCCCGCGCCCGGTCGGCCGGGTGGGCACGCCGAGGGGGCCGGCGTCAGCGATCAGTGCGGTGATTTCCGTCGGGTCGATGTCCAGGCGCAAGGCCAGGATCGGTTCCTCAGGCGAGACATCCACCACTCGTCCACTGAGCGGCATCGAGACCGAGACCACCAGGTAGTTCAGCGGGTCGTAGTTGAAGTATTCGTTGGCCAGCTGAACTTCCTTGCGCCCCTGGGCCATGATGCACAGCGCCGGTTGCGCGAGCACCGGGGCGAACTCGTGGGACTGGCTGTGGCGGGACATGAACAGCGAGCCGATGGCCGTGGCATAACTGCCATCTTCGGCGGTGTTGCGGCGGATGATGGCCGCCAGTTCCGCGCGCTGCTTTTCCATGTCGGTGTCCAGCGGGGCTTGAAAGTGATCGAGCGACGACATGCGAGGCATCCTCGGCAAGGCATGAAGGGAGTGGTGCAGAGCATAAGTTTGTGCAAGCGACAGCGGTAGACACATCCTGCCGGATGCTTGCCTGATTCTGCCAGGGGGCGACCGGCGGTGTAGCCAATAGAGCCTTGTGCCGCAAGAACTTGCTTGAAACTCGTATGGCAGAACCGTGACAGGGTTTTACAGCTTGTTACAGGCTGGCGATGAAGTTTCGCAGGATTGTGCAACGCGCCGGCAGGAATCGACTAACGAGACAGGCGTCGCGGCCCTTAACCTTTGATCCTGTCGCAGCCCGTCCCCCGGCTGCCACGCGACTCCCCGGGAGGGTTGAACATGTCCACGCAGATCCCCGTCAGTCATATGGCCTTCGTTCGAGCGCGCGCCGGGCGCTCGGAGGAACTCGGTGTGCGCCTCAGCGCCCTGATCGAACCGTCCCGCGCAGCGCCAGGCTGCCTGAGCTTTGCCTTGCAGCATTCGCAATGCGATCCGGAGCTGTGGCTGGTGTCCGGTTTCTGGAGCAATCAACAGGCCATGACCGCGTACTTCAGCACGCCGGCGATGGAGATTTTTGCCGAGCTGGTGCAGGAGCTGGTGGTCAACAGTCTGGATTTCCACACCTTCAAGGATGTCTCGGCGGCGCAGGCCCTGGGGCAGTCCGCAGTGGCGGTACACAAACTGGCCGGTTGAGGGTTTAATGACGGCATTCTCAACCAGCCAGGATTCGCGACATGGCACGTAAAGCCTTTGAACACTTCGAAGCTGTTTCCGCTGTAGTACCGGGCGAGGGTGGTTACCACGCCGCTATCGCCGTCAAAGCGCTGGGTGGTTCCGGCGCCCCGCGTTTTCACAAAGTGCTGGAAGGGCAGATCTTCAAGACCGCCCATGACGCCGACCTGGCAGCAGCCAAAGAGCTGACCCACCTCAAGGACGTCAAAGAAGACGCCGACCTGCTCTGGTGATCACTTCACCGCCCCCGGGCGGTACATCTTGAACAACGCCTCAGGCCCCAGCTGGAAATAATCCGCCGGCCCGCCGCCGCGCAGAATCGGTTCTGCCGCGGCGGTGTCGTATACCCCGTCCTTCAACAGCCATTTGGCGATATGCACGGCGACCACTTCGCCGAGGATCAGCCAGCTCGGCACCACGTTGCCGTCCGCCCGTTGCAACTGAATGATCTGCGTGACCTTGCACTCGAAGGACACCGGGCTCTCTGCCACCCGTGGCACCTGAATGACCTTCGAGGCAGCGGTCGTCAGCCCGGCCAGTTCGAATTCGTTGACCTCAGGCCCGACCATGGCGCAGCTCTGGTTCATCTGCTCGGCCAGCGGCCGCGTGGCCAGGTTCCAGGCGAACTCGCCGGTCTGTTCGATGTTGTTCAGGCTGTCTTTGCGCCCGACGCTGGAAAACCCAATGATCGGCGGAATGTAGTTGAAGGCATTGAAGAAACTGTAGGGCGCCAGGTTCAGGTGGCCCTCGGCATCCTGTGAAGAGATCCAGCCAATGGGGCGCGGGCCGACGATAGCGTTGAACGGATCGTGGGGCAGGCCGTGGCCGTTGGCGGGTTCGTAGAAGTGGATGTCGTCAGGCATTGGAGATAATTTCCGGAGCGGGCTGGAGGCGCTCATGGTGCAAGCACGCGCCGCAGATTTCCAGCCCGACCTCACCCCCTGTAGGAGCGAGTTTGCTCGCGATGGTCGTTAACGATTACGCGTGTTCCCTGGCTGAACGCGGCGTGCTTGAGTCCATCGCGAGCAAGCTCGCTCCTACAGTTTTTGAAGCCGGATCAGCCGATAGCTTCAGCGCTACCGGTTTTATCGAAGCCGTCAGAAGCATAGGTGCCCGAGTGGCTGCGTTCGATGGCGGCGCTGGCGCCGGAGCCGTAAGAGGCCGAGCCGGTTTTGTCGTAGCCATCGGCGGCGAACGTGTTGGCGGCCAGTACGGAAAGGGCCAGGGCAAGGATCAGTTTGGTCTTCATGGTAGTGACTCCCGTCTCGTTGGCGTTTAGTGGAAAAAGCCAAGACGCCAGATATATCGATTAAATTTCGCAATTAAATCCTGCTACTTATCGATTAATTGGATGTTAAGGCCGTCAGGCTTTTTCGCTTTCAAGGACTGAGTGAGCGCATCGCAATGAATCGATCAGGCCGTTAAAGGTTGGGCGGCGAGCATTAACGCGTGATTAATCGGCTCTTTTACCTGGGTGACGGATTTTTCATGAAGCCCTTGTCCATTTTTCAGTGTGGCATCGCCAATCCTGGCACCTGTCGAGCCTGGATTTGGCTGTCATGACTATGCTGACTTGATACCGAGTCGGCTCCATTCGCGAGCAAGCCCGCTCCCACATTTAACCGGGTTGTTCCAGAAGGAACGCGGTCGAATGTGGGAGCGGGCTTGCTCGCGAAGAGGCCGGTACAGCCAGCTTCGATCTATCTGTCAGTCAGTGACGATCCGCGAATGCTTGCGGGTGTCTTTCATGGTGATGTACACCAGCAACGACACGGCAATACACGCGGTGACGTACCAGTAGTAACCCGTCTCCATGCCGATGCTCTTGAACCACAGCGCGATGTATTCGGCGGTGCCGCCGAAGATCGATACGGTCAGTGCATACGGCAGGCCCACGCCCAGGGCGCGGATTTCGGTCGGGAACAGTTCGGCTTTCACCACGGCGTTGATCGAGGTGTAGCCGCTGACGATGATCAGCGCCGCCATGATCAGGAAGAACGCGCCCCACCAGGTCGTAATGGTGTGCAGGGTGGTCAGGATCGGTACGGTGAACAGCGTGCCCAGGATACCGAAGGCAATCAGGATCGGCCGACGACCGATTTTATCCGACAGCCCGCCGATGATCGGTTGCAGGCACATGAACAGGAACAACGTGGCAGCGGAAATGGTGGTGGAGTCGGAAATGCTCATGCCGACGGTATTCACCAGGTATTTCTGCATGTAGGTGGTGTAGGTGTAGAACGCCAGCGTACCGCCCATGGTCAGGCCGACCACGGTCATCAGTTCCTTGGGGTGGCGCATCAAGGTGCGCATCGCGCTTTCCTTGGCCTTTTCTTTCTTGGTGAAGGACTCGGTTTCTTCCATGCCACGACGCAGGTACAGCGCAACCACGGCACACAGCGCGCCGATGGCGAACGGGATGCGCCAGCCCCAGGCGTAGAGCTCCTCGGTGGTCAGGAAGTTCTGCAGGACAATCAGCACCGCCAAAGCGATGAGCTGGCCGGAGATCAGGGTCACGTACTGGAAGCTGGAGTAGAAGCCGCGACGCTCCTTGGTCGCCATCTCGCTGAGGTAAGTGGCGGAGGTGCCGTATTCGCCACCCACCGACAGGCCTTGCAGCAAGCGCGCGAACACCAGCAGGATCGGCGCACCGATGCCGATGACTTCATAACCCGGGCTCAGGGCGATCAGCAGCGAGCCGAAGCACATCAGGTACACCGAGGCCATCAGGGCCTTTTTGCGCCCGACCTTGTCGGCATACAGACCCATCAGCCAGCCACCGATCGGACGCATCAGGAAGCCCACGGCGAAGATCGCGGCGGTGTTGAGCAGTTGGGCGGTGGTGTCGCCTTTGGGGAAGAAGGTCTTGGCGAAGTACAGGGAGAAGGCGGCGTAGACGTACCAGTCGTACCACTCGACCATGTTGCCAACGGAGCCGCTGAAGATCGACTTGATGCGGCTGGAAGTGGTTCTTTCTTTGACCGGCGCAGCAGCCGACCCAAGCGGCAGGGAGTTGGAGTTATCCATTGAAGGATCCTTCATTTAATTGTTTTTGTGGAGCGCGATGAAACGCAGCCTGCCAGGGCTATAGCAGGAGCTGTGCCAACGGGGAGAGGGCCGGTTTAGAGGGGGTGGAGTGTTTCGGTGAGCGGAAATCCGCTTATCTTTGGTTGGTGGTGAGCGGAAAGTTGCTTATTCCGGCTCCTGGGTTTGTGTCGCCTGTACCGGCCTCTTCGCGAGCAAGCCCGCTCCCACAATTGATCTGAGACGTACACAAATCTTGTGTTCACTGGAGATCCACTGTGGGAGCGGGCTTGCTCGCGAAGAGGCCAGTTCAGGCGCTACAAAAACATCTCCCGGCTCAACCCATGCCGCTGCATCTTTTCATTGAAGGTCCGGCGCGGCAGTTGCAGTTCTTCAAGCACCGCTTTCACATCGCCCTTGTGCCGGGTCAATGCCGCACGCAGGCATTGCGCTTCGAACGCTTCCTGCTGAGCCGCCAGTGACTGGCCGGGCTCGATGCCCAAGGGCTCCGGTTCACCGAGCCCCAATACCTGACGCTCGGCGACATTCGCCAATTCGCGCACGTTGCCTGGCCAGTCGTGGCTCAGCAAGTGACTCAACTGGGCGCCGCTCAACGGTGGAAATTTGCGTCCCAGGCGTTCGGCGGCGTTTTGGGCAAAGGATTCGAACAGCAGGGGTATGTCTTCACGGCGTTCGCGCAAGGGCGGCAGGCGTAGCTCAGCAACGTTCAAGCGATAGGCCAGGTCTTCGCGAAAGCGTCCGGCCCGCGCTTCGTCGAGCAGGTCCGGCTTGGTCGCGGCAATGATGCGTAAATCCACGCGGATACTCTGGTTTGAGCCCAGCCGTTCAAGTTTTTGCTCCTGCAACACCCGCAGCAGTTTCACTTGCTGGGCCAACGGCATGCTTTCGATTTCATCGAGAAACAGTGTGCCGCCGTCGGCGTACTCGAGCTTGCCGATGCGCTTGCCGGACGCCCCGGTGAACGCGCCGCTTTCGTGACCGAACAGCTCGGCCTCGAACAATTGCTCAGGGATGGCCGCGCAGTTGAGTGCGACAAAGGGCTTGTCGGCCCGCGGCCCGAAGTCGTGCAGGCAACGCGCGACCAGTTCCTTGCCGCTACCGGTTTCGCCGCGAATCAGCACGTTGACCGGCAGTGCTGCCAGGTCCAAAACTTGCCGACGCAGGGTCTGCAGACCCCGGGACACGCCGAGCAGCGTGGCATCCAGTTTGGCGCGGTTGTCCGCCTGTTCGTGCAGCGCGCGGTTTTCCAGCACCAGCCGGCGTTTGTCGAGGGCGCGGCGCAGGCTGCCGAGCAGGGTTTCCGGGCTGAAGGGTTTTTCGAGGAAGTCGTAGGCACCGTCGCGCATGGCTTCGACGGCCATCGGTACATCGCCGTGACCGGTCAGCAGGATCACCGGCAAATCGGCATCCCGGCGCTGCACCTCGGCCAGCAGTTCGAGGCCGGTCATGCCGGGCATGCGCACATCGCTGAGAATCACCCCGGCAAAATGCCTGGGCAATTGCGCCAGGCATTCATCGGCGCGACTGAACAACTGCACCTCGAAACCCGACAGGCTCAACCATTGCTCGACGGCACTGCGGATGCTGCTTTCGTCGTCGACCACGATCACTGAGTTCAGCATGGTTCATGCACCTCCAGGTCGATGGGCAAGGTCATGGTAAACACGGCACCTTTGTCATGATTGTCGGCACTCAAGCGCCCGCCGGATTCGTGAACGATGGCAAACGATACGGCCAAACCGATCCCCAGGCCATCGCCCACCGGTTTGGTGGTGAAGAACGGATCGAAGACCTTGGACAGGTTCTCTTCGGCGATACCGCCGCCGTTGTCGATCACACTCAGGCGCCATAGTTGTTCGTCGGCTTCGAGGCGGATTTCCAGGCGTTTGCAGGGCTTGTCCTGCATTGCATCGAGGGCATTGCGCAGCAGATTGATCAGCACCTGTTCCAGGCGAATCGCATCGCCACGCACCCAGGCCGGGCGGGTCAGATGCAGCACGGTGCTGACCTGTTCGTCGCGCAGTCGGGTGTCGAGCAGTTGCAGCGACTGATCCACCACCGCCGCCAGGTCCAGGCGTTCGCGCAAACCGCTGGGGCTCTTGCGGGCGAAGGTTTTCAGGTGGCCGGTGAGGGCGGCCATGCGCGTGAGCATTTCATCCACCGGCTTGAGCGCTTTGTAGGCGTCGTCGACCCGGCCGTGGTCGAGCAGCAGGCGCAAGGTCGCCAGCTGCATGCGCTGGGCGGTAAGTGGCTGGTTGATCTCGTGGGCCAGGGCGGCGGACATCTGCCCCAGCGCCGCGAGTTTGGCAGACTGCACCAGGCCTTCCTGGGCGGTGCGCAGGTCGCGGGTACGCTCTTCTACAAGCTGTTCGAGTTCTTCGCGACTGCGCTGACGCAGTTTGGCCAGGCGCCAGCGCTGGTTGAGAAACAGCAGCAGGAACACCAGGGTCAGCCATAGCCCGGCCGCGGCGAGGGCAGCATTGCGGCTGTCTTCGAAGGCGACTTGTGGGCGCCGCAGCAGGTGCAGGGTCCAGCCCTCGGTATTCAGCGGCAGGGATTCCCACAGGTAATCCGCCTTGCCGTCGGGGCCGTCGACCCGAGTCAGGTCACTGTTATCGTCGAAGCGCCGCAACGATTGAAACTCAAGCGGCGTCAGCGGCTGCTTGTCGTACTGGCGGGTGGTCTTGAGTTCGGCGTGATCGCTGTCGCTCAGCGGCTTGAGCAGGCGATAGCGCCAGCCCGGCTGGTTGGCGATGAAGATTATTCCACGTGCGTCGCTGACCAGCAGTGTGTCGCTGCCCTGGCGCCACTCGCGTTCCAGTTCGGGGAATTCCAGTTTCACCACCATGGCGCCGAGGAACTGGCCATCGTCATCGCTGACCGCGCTGGAGAGGAAGTAGCCGGGAATTCCGCTGGTCACCCCCACGGCGTAAAAGCGCCCGGTGCCCTGGGTGCGGGTCTGGTTGAAATAGGGACGGAAACCGTAGTTGTGGCCGACATAACTGCTGGGCAAACGCCAGTTGCTCGCCGCCACGGCGAGGCCGGTGTGATCGAGCAGTTCCAGGGTCGATGATTGGGCGGCGCCGTTGATTTTTTCCAGTTTACGGTTCAATGCGTCCTGCTGTTCGGAACTGACCTTGCCCTTGAGCGCCGAGCGCAGCTCCGGGTCCAGCGCCAATACCGCGGGCAGGGCGCGGTAACGTTCGATCAGGGTATGCAGGGACGTGGCATACAGCGCCAGTTGCTGATTGGCGCGAGCCGCGTCTTCGACCATTGACTGGCGCACGGTGTGGCGCATGGCCAGAGTGGCCGCGATGGCAGCACCGGCAATGATCAATACGGTATAGAGCGCCAGGCGCAGGGATCGAGATGACTCAAACATGCAGGGCTTACACAAGGAATACGGAGGGGGCGCACGATAACATGAGCGACTTGGCCCTTGTAGGAGCGAGCCTGCTCGCGATGGAAGTCAACGATAACGCGGGGCACCAGACAGCCTGTGTCGTCCATGTGTCCTTCAGGGGTATGGCTTGGCAATAAAAAAGGCGACAGGGATAACCCTGTCGCCTTTTCTGGAGCAGTCCAAGCGCTTATTGCACTTCTACCGCCAGGCTTTCACTGATCTTTTTCTGCCAGATGGCAGGACCGGTGATGTGTACCGACTCACCTTTGCTGTCGACGGCAACAGTCACAGGCATGTCTTTCACGTCGAACTCGTAGATCGCTTCCATGCCCAGTTCGGCGAAAGCCACCACGCGGGATTTCTTGATCGCTTGCGCTACAAGGTAAGCCGCGCCGCCGACTGCCATCAGGTAGACGGCCTTGTGGTCCTTGATCGCGTCGATTGCGGTCGGGCCGCGCTCGGATTTGCCGATCATGCCCAGCAGGCCGGTTTGCTCGAGGATCTGACGGGTGAACTTGTCCATCCGCGTGGCGGTGGTAGGACCGGCCGGGCCAACCACTTCGTCACCGACCGGATCGACCGGGCCGACGTAGTAGATGAAGCGACCCTTGAGGTCCACCGGCAGGGTTTCTCCCTTGTTCAGCATCTCGACCATGCGCTTGTGCGCAGCGTCGCGGCCGGTGAGCATCTTGCCGTTGAGCAGAACGGTTTCGCCCGGCTTCCAGCTCTGCACTTCTTCCGGGGTCAGGGTGTCGAGGTTGACGCGACGGGCCGACGGGCCGGCTTCCCAGACGATTTCCGGGTAGGCGTCCAGCGGTGGCGCTTCCAGCGAAGCAGGGCCGGAACCGTCGAGCACGAAGTGTGCGTGACGGGTGGCGGCGCAGTTCGGGATCATGCACACCGGCAGCGAAGCGGCGTGAGTCGGGTAGTCCATGATCTTCACGTCGAGCACGGTGGTCAGGCCACCCAGGCCCTGGGCGCCGATGCCCAGCTGGTTGACCTTCTCGAACAGCTCCAGGCGCATTTCTTCAATGCGGTTCTGTGGGCCACGGGCCTTCAGTTCGTGGATGTCGATGGATTCCATCAACACTTCCTTGGCCATGACGGCAGCTTTCTCGGCGGTGCCGCCGATGCCGATGCCGAGCATGCCCGGTGGGCACCAGCCGGCGCCCATTTCCGGAACTGTCTTGAGCACCCAGTCGACGATCGAGTCGGACGGGTTGAGCATGGCCATCTTCGACTTGTTCTCGGAACCGCCGCCCTTGGCTGCCACGTCCACTTCCACGGTGTTACCCGGAACGATGGAGTAGTGGATGACCGCCGGGGTGTTGTCCTTGGTGTTCTTGCGAGCGCCCGCCGGGTCGGCGAGGATCGAAGCGCGCAGGACGTTTTCCGGCAGGTTGTAGGCGCGACGTACGCCTTCGTTGATCATGTCGTCCAGGCCCATGGTGGCGCCATCCCAGCGCACGTCCATGCCGACACGCACGAACACGGTGACGATACCGGTGTCCTGGCAGATCGGGCGGTGGCCGGTGGCGCACATGCGCGAGTTGATCAGGATCTGTGCCATCGAGTCGCGGGCCGCTGGCGATTCTTCGCGCAGGTAGGCCTCGTGCATCGCCTGGATGAAATCCACGGGGTGGTAGTAGGAAATGAACTGCAGGGCGTCGGCAACGCTCTGAATCAGGTCGTCTTGCTTGATCACGGTCATGAGTCGCGCTCCTCTAAAAGACGGGAACATTCAATAAGGTGCTTGCAGCTTGGGTGCATCGGTCGGTTGCAAGCACCTTTCAAGGCACGCCGGGCAAGCTGGCGCGACGCTAAAAAGGCGCGGCAGTATACCGCGCCTCGCGGACAGGCACACGCGCCGGCAGTCAATCGTTGGTCGCATAGAAGCAGCTGCAAGCGGCAAGTTTGAAGCTGCAAGAGGCGTACGTGGCTTTTGTGGCGAAGGGGCTTGCCCCCGTTCGGTTGCGAAGCAGCCGCATAACCGGTGAAAACAATCCGCCTGACACAACGACCTGTCTGTTACCGGGACTGCTCCGCAGTCCAACGGGGCGATGCGGCGGTCCGACAAGCCCCCTCGCCACAGGGTCGCGCAAGGCCCGGACCGTCGATCCCGAAAATTGAATGGTCATTTATCGGCCACGCCACTAAAGTGACATACGGTCTGTAGAGTAGGACGCTCTGTCAGTCTCCTTTCATTTGGTGAATCAACGATTGACCCAAAACGCCATCCAGCGCCTGTTGCTCAAACGTTTCGCCCTCGCGGCCGGCACCTATGCCCTGGCATTGCTGTTGCTGTGGCTGGCGTTTTTTACCGGTCACTACAACGCGCCGCTTTCCAGTGTCGCCATCGGCAGCGCACTGGTAGTGATCAGTCAGGCCATCCTGTTCGCGGTGTTCTACAGCGGCTGCAATCTGCGCTTCACCGACCCCAGCCTGACCGAGGCACAAGTGTTGCTGGGGCTGGGTTGGCAAACCTGGCTGATTGCCCATCTGGACGAAGCCCGGGGCGCGTTTCTGGTGTTTTACGTGCTGATCCTGCTGTTCGGCCTGTTCCATCTGTCTCGCCGGTCTTTAGTACGATGCGCGCTGCTGGTGTTTTTGAGTTTCAGTGCGATCACGCTGTGGGAGGGCTACCACTTCCAGCTGCCTGACCCGGCCATGGCGGTGTTGCAGGTCTGTGTGCTGTTCATCGTGCTGGTGTGGCTGGTGCTGTATGCCCGCTATGTCCAGGCCTCGCGACAACGCATGCGCCAGCGGCGTTTTGCCTTGCAGGCGCACCAGGACACGTTGCGCGGGATGATGCGCCAGCTCGAAGACCTGGTGGCCACCGACGAGCTCACGGGCCTGTTCAATCGTCGGCATTTCCTGCGCCTGGCGTCACGCGAGCTGAACGCCATGGACGCCGGTGTCGTGCATGGCCTGGCGCTGATCGACCTCGACCATTTCAAACGCATCAACGACCTGCACGGTCATGCCGCCGGCGATCAGGTGCTGCAAGCCTTTGCCGGCGTTGCCAGCGCGTGCCTGCGTGACGGTGACGTACTGGCTCGCTACGGTGGCGAAGAGTTCGTGGTGCTGCTGCCCGATTGCGATGCCGACAGTCTGACTTCGTGCTGCGAACGGCTGCGCATCGCGTTCACCGATGTCGAGCTGATTGGTCTGAATGTACGCAACCTCAGCCTGTCCGCCGGCATGACCCTGCTGGAACTGGGTGACGACCTCGATGATGCGTTGCAGCAGGCCGATCAGGCGCTCTATCGCGCCAAGCGTGACGGCCGCAACCGATGCGCGGCAGCGTGGGAGAACGTCGATGCCTGAGCTGCGGGTCGGCGAGCGCCATTGGTCGGTGGCGGCGGGCAGCAATCTGCTCGATGCACTGAATCAGAACGGCGTGCCAGTGCCTTACAGTTGCCGCGCCGGCAGTTGCCATGCGTGCCTGGTGCAGTGTGTGCGGGGCCTGCCGAACGACAGCCGCCCCGATGCCTTGAGTGCACAGCAGCGTGAACAAGGCTGGCGGTTGGCGTGCCAGTGCCAGGTGGTCGAGGACTTGCAGGTGCACGCCTTCGACCCGCAAACCGATGGTCATCCGGCCGAGGTCGCGGCGGTCGATTGGCTGAGTACCACGGTGCTGCGCTTGCGGGTAATCCCCCAGCGACCGTTGCGTTATAGCGCCGGGCAGCACCTGGTATTGTGGGCGGGCAGCGTGGCGCGGCCGTATTCCCTCGCCAGCCTGCCGCAGGAAGACCGTTTTCTGGAGTTTCATCTCGATTGCCGCACGCCCGGGGAATTCAGCGATGCCGCCAGGCAAATGCGCATCGGCGATCCGATCCGTCTCGGTGAACTGCGCGGCGGTGCCTTGCATTATGACCCTGACTGGCACGCCCGGCCGTTGTGGTTGATGGCGGCTGGCACCGGATTGGGGCCATTGTTTGGTGTCTTGCGCGAAGCATTGCGCCAGGATCACCAAGGCACCATCCGCGTCATCCACCTGGCCCATGATACCGATGAGCACTACCTGGCCAAACCCCTGCAAGCCATGGCAACCAGCCGTCCGAACCTGAGTGTCGAACTGTGGACCCCGGCCGAGTTGCCAGCGGCTTTGGCGCAACTGCGGCTTGTTTCCCGGCAAACCCTGGCCTTACTCTGCGGAGGCCCCGACAGTGTCGACGCCTTTGCCCTGCGCCTGTACCTGGCGGGATTGCCGCGCAATCAACTGCTGGCCGATGTGTTCCTGCCCCGTGGTTGAGCGCTGACTTTTCAGACGCGAGACCTGCCATGACCGATGCCATCCAAGTTGAACGCGAACGCGGCCTGTTGACCCTGCGCCTGAATCGCCCGGACAAGAAAAACGCCTTGACCCGCGCCATGTACAGCCACTTGGCCGAGGCGCTGAAACAGGCCGACAGCGACCCGAATGTCAACGCCGTGTTGATCACCGGCTCTGCCGAATGCTTCACCGCCGGCAACGACATCGCCGATTTCATCCAGCAACCGCCGAACAGCCTCGACAGCCCGGTGTTCCACTTCATGCTCAACTTGCTCGAATGCCGCAAACCGGTGGTCGCCGCCGTGGCCGGAGCGGCGGTGGGCATTGGTACGACCATGTTGCTGCATTGCGACCTGGTGTACGTCAGCCGCGACGCCCGCCTGCGCATGCCGTTCGTCAACCTTGGTCTTTGCCCGGAGTTCGGTTCCAGCCTGATCCTGCCGCGTCTGCTCGGGCAGGCCAAGGCGGCGGAGTTGTTGCTGCTCGGTGAAGGTTTCAATGGGGAGCAGGCTGCGGCGTGGGGCATTGCGTCCGAAGCGCTGGGCAGTGGCGAAGAAGCCTTGGCCAAGGCGCGGGAGATGGCGCTGCGATTCGAGTCTCTGCCGCCGGAAGCGGTGCGCATCAGCAAGCAATTGATGAAAGCGCCGGACCGGGAGCTGTTGCGCAAGGTGATTGAAGAGGAGGGGGCGTTGTTTACCCAGCGGCTGCGTTCGCCGGAGGCGTTAGCGGCGTTGATGGGGTTCATCAAGCGGCATTGAATCTTTCGCTGACTGGGCCGGCCCCATCGCGAGCAAGCTCGCTCCCACAGTAGATTTGTGTACACCAAACCATTGTGGGAGCGAGCTTGCTCGCGATGAGGCCGGCCTGGACAACACAACTATCGGATCAGAATGCAAAAAGCCCCGCCATTCACATGGCGGGGCTTTCGTTTTTCAGCAACCGGTCACTCAGACCATCGGATCGCCAACATGCAGGATCTTCATGCCGTTGGTGCCACCGGTAGTGTGGTAGCTGTCGCCTTTGGTCAGGATGACCCAGTCGCCTTTCTGTACCACGCCGCGCTTGACCAGCTCGTCGATAGCCTTCTGGCTGACTTCGTTCGGCGCCAGCGAGGCCGGGTCGAACGGGATGGTGTACACGCCACGGAACATCGCCGCGCGAGCCTGGGCTTCGCGGTGTGGGGTGAACGCGTAGATCGGCACCGAGGAGCGGATGCGCGACATGATCAGCGGGGTGTAGCCACTTTCGGTCAAGGCGATGATCGCCTTCACGCCCGGGAAGTGGTTGGCGGTGTACATGGTCGCCAGCGCGATGCTTTCGTCGCAGCGCTGGAATTCCTTGCCGATGCGGTGGCTGGAGGTCTTGCTGGTCGGGTGCTTTTCGGCACCGACGCAGATACGCGCCATGGCCTGAACGGCTTCCAGCGGGTACAGGCCAGCGGCGCTTTCGGCCGAGAGCATCACGGCATCGGTGTAGTCGAGCACGGCGTTGGCTACGTCGGACACTTCGGCGCGGGTCGGCATCGGGTTCTGGATCATCGACTCCATCATTTGGGTCGCCACGATCACTGCCTTGTTGTGGCGGCGTGCGTGCAGAATGATTTTCTTCTGGATGCCCACCAGCTCGGCATCGCCGATTTCCACACCCAGGTCACCACGGGCAACCATCACTGCGTCGGACGCCTTGATCAGGCCGTCGAGGGTTTCGTCGTCGGCCACGGCTTCGGCGCGTTCGATCTTCGCCACCAGCCAGGCAGTGCCGCCGGCCTCGTCGCGCAGTTGACGGGCGTACTCCATGTCGGCAGCGTCACGCGGGAAGGATACCGCGAGGTAGTCGACTTCCATTTCCGCGGCAAGCTTGATGTCGGCCTTGTCTTTTTCAGTCAGGGCCGGAGCGGTCAGGCCGCCACCGCGACGGTTGATGCCTTTGTGGTCGGACAGCGGGCCGCCGATGGTCACGGTGCAGTTCAGCTCGGTGGCGGTGGCGGTATCGACGCGCATCACCACGCGACCGTCGTCGAGCAGCAGCTCGTCGCCCACACCGCAGTCCTTGACCAGGTCCGGGTAGTCGATGCCGACCACTTGCTGGTTGCCTTCGGTCAGAGGATGGCTGGTGGAGAAGGTGAATTGATCACCGATCTTCAGCTCGATCTTCTTGTTGGCGAATTTGGCGATACGGATTTTCGGGCCTTGCAGGTCACCCAGCAGGGCGACGAAGCGGCCGTGCTTGGCAGCGAGGTCACGCACCAGCTTCGCGCGAGCCTTGTGCTCGTCGGGGGTGCCGTGGGAGAAGTTCAGGCGGGCGACGTCCAGGCCAGCCAGAATCAGCTGTTCGAGAACTTCCGGCGAGTTACTGGCCGGGCCAAGGGTGGCGACGATTTTGGTACGACGGACGGACATGCAAAGACTCCTGAGTTCAAGCGCTGAGTGAGGCTACTATGCTCCGAAGGTGTAGTCATTGTTCGTATGCACTACTTTTCGTGAAGAGCTTGGTTTTTTCGAAGAACCTGGTTATTGCCTTCTTTATAGAACCGCGCAACTTTGCATCAGGCAGCCTGAAGATTTCCGACCATGGGTCGATACAGCGTTCATGACAGGAGATTTTCCCATGCGTTGCGTACTCATTGCCGCCCTTGCCATCAGCGCCCTCAGCGTCACGGGCTGCACCCGTTGGTCGATGAACCATCATTTGAACAATGCCTACAAAGCCTATGACCGGGGCAATTGCGAGCAAGTCATGCTTGAACTGTCCAAGGTCGAGCGCGAAAGCCGGGCGCGACCTTATGTGTGGCCGGAAGCATCGATGATGCGCGGCCTTTGCCTGGAACGGCAGAAGATGTTTGTCGATGCGGCGCAGACGTATCAGTTCATCATCGCCTCGTACCCACAGAGCGAATACGCCTACCGCGCCCGAGCCCGTCTGGAAACCCTGCAAAGCCTGGGTCACTACCCGTTGCGCAGTGCCGCCGCGGCAAAATCCACGCAGTTCTGACGGCCGCAACCCTCTGATCGCTGGCTCCCCGGCGGTGGTGAGCTATAGTCCAGGGAACCGGTTTTAGAGCGTTGTCTTTGATGAACCGGGGCAACACCTGTGACCGGCACAAGCAAGACTCTGCGCTACAAGGACTGGCGCACCGGAAGCGGGGAGAGCGGGCAAAGACTTATGCATACCCGTTCCGAAGCAGTAGTGCGGCTCTGCTTAAGAGCCTTGCATAGCGAATTTGCACATGTTCACTGACCGCCGAATCGAGCGGCATCAACTGCCGTACTTCCTGAAAGTGTTCAACGGCATCACCGGCAAACCCATCGGCTACCTGGGCAATGTCTCCGAAGACGGGCTGATGTTGATCAGCCAGCTGCCGATGATGATCGGCGCGGACTTCAACCTGCGCCTGAAAATTCCCGCCAGCGAAGGTGGTCTGCGAATCATCGACCTGCAGGCCTGTTGCCTGTGGTGCCACGAAGACGCGACCCCCCAACATTACGACGCCGGGTTCAGCCTGCAACGGGCACCGCCGGAGTATGGGCAACTGGTAGAGGCGTTGAAGCAGTATTTCAGTTTTCTGCCGCTGCCGGCTTCGGCGTGAGATCAGTGGGAACCTGGCTGTGAGTGATTGCCCAGGCTCAGAGTCCGGTTCTCTTCCAGCCCAGGTACCGAGTCACCAACTCTGCCCCCAACTCACCGGGCCGCGCATCCATCACCAATACGCCATGAGCGTTCAAGCGCTCATGGAGTTCGGCGCGTGCATTCAGGTAGTCCACGGTCCCGCAATAGGCCAATGCTTCGGGCAAAGTCTGCACCGGTGACTGACGCAGGGTGTCGAGCACGTCTTCGCGCAGGCTCGCGACCAACACCTGATGCTGCCGGCTCAGGCGGTGGACGGCCGGAAGCAATTCATCGTCGTCCTCTTCGCGCAGGTTGGTCACCAGCACCACCAGTGCCCGGCGTTTTTGCCGTGCCAGCAGTTGCGTGGCTGCGGCTTGATAGTCGGCGCTGCGCTGGCTGCTGTTCAAGTCATAGACGGTGTTGAGCAGGGTGTTGAGATGGCTGGTGCCTTTTACCGGCGCGAGGTAGCGTGGCTGTTCGCTGGCAAAAGTACTCAGGCCCACGGCGTCGCCCTGACGTAGAGCGACGTAGCTGAGCAACAAACAGGCGTTGAGGGCGTGATCGAAGTGCGACAGCTCATCATCCTGGCTGCGCATGTGCCGGCCGCAGTCGAGCATGAAAATGATTTGCTGATCGCGTTCGTCCTGATATTCCCGGGCAATCGGCGTGCGCTGGCGCGCGGTGGCTTTCCAGTCGATCTGGCGCAGGCTGTCGCCCTCGCGAAATTCGCGCAATTGATGGAACTCCAGGCCCAGGCCCCGCCGTTGTTTCTGGCGGACGCCAAGCTGGCTGAGCCAGTTGTCCACCGCCAGTAATTGCCCTTCATAGAGACGGGCGAAGTCGGGGTAGACGCGGGTGGCGTCGGGCAGGTCGAGCAAGCGTCTTTGCGACCAGAGGCCCAAGGGGCTTGGCAGGTTGATTTCGCAGTGTTCGAAGCTGAAGTGGCCGCGCTTGAGCGGGCGCAGGCGATAACCGGCCTGGCTGTGCTGGCCGGGTTGCAGTTCGACCGTCAGCGGCAGGTTTTCGAAGCTCAGGCCCGGTGGCACATGGTCAAAGACTTGTACCTTCAGCGGTTGCGCAAAGTCGTGTTCGACCGTCAGTTGCACCTCGCTCCATCGACCCAGCGCCAGGCTGCCGGGTAACTGGCGTTTCAGGTGGGGCGACGGCAGGCGCTTCACGCGCACCGCATCCAGCAGTGCCAGGGCCAGCAGCGCCAGGAGCAACCCCCAGTTGATCGCCATGAGATTCGTCGGAACCGAGACCTCCAATGCCCGCAAAGTGCCCGACACAATGGTGCAGGCCAGCAGGATCAACAGCCAGACGAGCACCAGGCGCGAGGGTTTCACAGGCGCGGCGCCGGCACTTGGTCGAGCAACTGCTGGAGTACCTGATCGACATCCAGACCCTCGATATCCAGCTCCGGCGCGATGCGCACACGATGGCGCAGCACGGCCAGGGCGCAGCCTTTGATGTCATCCGGAATCACGAACTCACCGCCGCGCAGCAGCGCCCGGGCCCGGGCACATCGCACCAGCGCGATGGATGCGCGTGGGCCGGCGCCGAGGATCAAACCAGGCCAGTTGCGGGTGGAACGGGCCAGGCGCACGGCGTAATCGAGCACCTGGTCGTCCAGTGCCAGGTCGCTGGCGATGCGTTGCAGGGCCAGTACATCCCTGGCCTGCAATAACGTGCGCATCGGTTGGACATCAAGCATGTCGGCACGGGTCGAGCGGCTGACCTGACGCACCATGTCCAGCTCCTGCTCGGCGTCGGGGTAATCCATGCGGACCTTGAGCATGAAGCGGTCCAGTTCAGCCTCCGGCAAGGGGTAAGTGCCTTCCTGTTCGATCGGGTTCTGCGTGGCAAGCACCATGAACGGTTGCGCAATCGGCAATGGACGGCCTTCGAGGGTGACTTGCCGTTCCTGCATGGCTTCGAGCAGCGCCGCCTGGGTTTTCGCCGGGGCGCGGTTGATTTCGTCGGCCAACAACAGGTTGGTGAACAGTGGGCCTTTGCGCAGTTTGAATTGCTCGGTCTGCAAGTCATATACGGCATGCCCGGTGACATCGCTGGGCATCAGGTCCGGGGTGAACTGGATGCGTGCGAACTCGCCGCCGAAGCAGCGGGCGAGGGCGCGCACCAGCAGGGTCTTGCCCAATCCCGGCACGCCTTCGAGCAGCACGTGGCCGCCGGCGATCAGTGCCGTCAGGACGTCGTCGATCACGCTGTCCTGGCCAATCACCGCTTTTTGCAGTTCTTTGCGTACGGCCTGGGCCAGTTGGCCGGCACGCTGACGCTGTTGAGCGGCATGGCTCGGTGCGTCGGGCTCGATCGGTTGACTCACGACTTCCGGAGCCTTGTTAACAGTTGTATTTGTTTTATCTTCCATAAGTCAGTCACTTATCTAATCTAACTTTTTTCACGTATTTTTTTACGCGTGGAACGAGTGAGTGACTGCCAATCTGCCTCATTGCAAACCCATGGCAACCCTTCATTTGAGCGTTCGTCAGAGGTGGAGGTTAGTCTATGACGGTCAACTGCCGACATTACCTGCCTTGCTTGGGAGAATTTGGTTCGATGAGTGAATCAAACGCTGCTGTCAGGTCTGCACGATAAGGTGCAGCAAAGCCTTGCCGTGTCGCGGCAGTCATTCGGCCATCCCGGAACCAAGGGTGATGCGAGCGAAAAAGCATGGCTGGAGCTGCTTGAAACGTATCTGCCGCACCGGTATCAGGCGGCAACGGCGCATGTCGTAGATAGCTGGGACGGGTTCAGCCAGTGACAATTTCACAGCAGAGCAAGCCTGCAACACTCCTTCTGCTTACACAGAATTCAGTTGTGTTGCATCGACCGGTTGAATCCACAGCCGAAAGCTGCCGACCATCAAGGGCTGCTACCGACCTGGAGCAGTCGGCGAACAGAATAATGGCAAATTAGTGGCTATGCTTGGTCTGCTGTCGAAACTGATCAGGCAGTCCGGCAGGCGGCGCGGAAATGACCCGCAACGTGCCCTGTGTCACTCGACTATCCTGCATGAAGCATCCAGTTCAGGGGCGCAAATCCGCAACGACACTCGGGAGCTTCGCTCACGAAAACCAGCGTGAATCCGGAACAGAGAAAAAATTTGGCTAATGCTACGTGCGGTGTGTTCTCAGGTTCAGGTGTCGGCACAAAAGGTTAACTGGTTTCCGAATACCGCTTCTATTGGTCAATTTAGAAGGATTATGTTTGGAGATTGTGAAATGGATTCTTTCAGGGACAAAAGCGCCGCAAAGCAAGCCATACCCACCAGTTCAAATAAGCCGCGCTCGACCAAATGGCACCGCATGTACTTTTTTCTTGCGGGATTCGACGTGCTGGTTGTTGTGCTGAGCGTGCTATTGAACCACCTGATCGTCGATACCTATCACCGCTCCATCAAGGCAAACCAGTCGTGGGTCCAACAGCTGTCGAGCTATTCAACGCTGGGCAGCCTGGCTTCCACAGTCAATGCGCCGGGCAATAATGTGTTCGATACACATAATGTTGAAGCCGAATCGCGGAACATGAATGAAGCCTTGCGCGCCTTCAACGAGCATTTGGCAATGGCCAAAAAACAGTTGGAAGTACGGATCGCCAATGAGGCTGAACACAGTGCAGATATACAGGCCTTTACCCTTGCATTGAAGGATGAGGTGGGTGCAGTTGATGCCGCGATGGTCGAAATGGTGAACGAGGCCTTGCTGATCTTTTCCTACTTCAGGGAGGGGCAGTCGGATAATGCCGGCAAACGCATGGCAACGATGGACAGGAAGTTTGCCCTGTTGCTCGCCTCACTCAGTACCGTGCGGGATCGCGTTGGCCTGATTCAGAGCAAGCTCCTGGAGGAGGAGCTTGAGTCGGTCGAAGAACTGCGCCGGGTCGAATACGCGATCATGGTGTTCGTGCTACTGATGGTCAGTGCGGCCGTTATCTACGGGGGCAAGATCAGGCGCGAAATGGAGTCGCAAGCAGCCGAAAGGGAAGGTTATCTGGCAGTGCTGCGCGAAAGCGAGAAGCAGGCCCGCCAGCAAGCATCGCTGCTGGACAAGGCCCAGGACGCCATTGTCGTTCACGGGATGGATAACCGCATCCTGTACTGGAACAAAAGTGCCGAGCGTCTCTACGGTCTGTCAAAGGAAGAGGCACTCGGCAAATCGGCACAGGAGTTGATCTACCAGGGTAGCGCCGCTTTCAATGCGGCCACTGACAGCCTGATAGAAACGGGTGACTGGGCGGACGAAGTTACACTTCGACGCCGGGATGGCTGCACCATCACGCTCGAAAGTCATCGAACCCTGGTGCGAGACGATGATGGCCAGCCGCAATCCGTTCTGTCGATCAATACTGACATCACCCACCGTAAGACCGCTGAGCAAGAGGTCCAGCGTTTGGCCTTCTACGATCAGTTGACCGGGCTGGCCAACAGGCGGCTCATGTTGGACCGGTTACAGCATCTGCTGGCGGGCAGCGCCCGTAGCCTGCATACGAACGGGATAATTCTCATTGACCTGGATAACTTCAAGGCACTGAACGACACGCTGGGGCATGACAGAGGCGACATGTTGCTGCAGCAAGTTGCTCTGCGCCTTTGCGGCTGCATACGCGAGAGCGACACCGTGGCTCGCCTGGGCGGAGACGAATTCGTCGTCCTGCTGGATGGCCTTAATGAGAATCCTCCAGAAGCAGCTATCCAGGCCAAGGCAATTGGCGAAAAGATTCTCAACTCTCTGAACATTTCCTACCAATTGGATGGATATGAGCACCACAGCACCCCCAGCCTCGGCATTGCACTGTTCCAGGGGCAACTGAGCACAGCGGACGATATTCTGAAGCGCGCTGACCTGGCGATGTATCGCGCCAAGGCGGCGGGCCGCAATACCATGCGCTTCTTCGATCCGGAAATGCAGGCGGTTGCCACGGCACGCGCCAGACTGGAAGTAGACTTGCGCCAAGGCTTGCAGGACAACGAATTCCTTCTTCATTACCAGCCGCAGGTGAATAGTGAGGGCCGTATCATTGGCGCAGAGGCACTGATGAGATGGCGGAATCCTGAGCGCGGAGTCGTGTTTCCAGGCGAGTTCATTCCATTGGCAGAGGAAACGGGGTTGATTCTGCCGTTAGGCCGTTGGGCGCTGCAGGCAGCCTGCACTCAGCTGGTTGCCTGGGCAAAGCGTTCGGAAACCGCCCGACTGGGTATGGCTGTGAATGTCAGCGCCCGCCAGTTTCACCATCCGGACTTCGTCGAGGAGGTACTGCAAGTACTGAGATACACGGGGGCCGATCCGAAGAAATTGAAACTGGAACTGACCGAAGGCCTGCTGATAGAGGATATGGAAGGTACTGTCGCCAAAATGATCGAGTTGAAAGAGATCGGCATAGGCCTTTCGCTGGATGATTTCGGAACCGGCTACTCGTCACTGTCATACCTGAAGAGCCTTCCGCTGGATCAACTCAAGATCGATCAGTCCTTCATCAGAGATGTGCTGGTTGATCCCAACGACGCCGCCATCGCCTGCGCGATTGTGAGCCTGAGCCAGATATTGGGGCTTTCGGTGATTGCAGAAGGTGTGGAGACAGAAGCTCAGCGCATCTTTCTGGTCAAGCATGGCTGCCAGACCTACCAGGGCTTCCTGTTTTCCCCGCCACTGCCAGCCGAACAATTTGAGGAGTATGTTCACGAAAGATTAATGGCGAGCACTGATTTCCCACGGACCAAGACTAAATCGCCATAACTTCGTAGGTGCCTGGGGACGTCCGCTTTCGGCTATGGATTCAACCCAATGCGGACGATGAGAGGTCGACTCAAATGTGGCTCGCACCCGCAACTGCCGGAGGTAGCCTCGAACAGCTCGTAAGGGGCTGTCTTCTAATCCAATGGGAATCCAACACTTGTCAGGTGCCAGATCATAAGGCGTTCCTCAAGGTTTGCAGGTGGGCGACCTGGCGGCTGAATTCAACGCTGGAAAGCCGTTGTTTCGGCCGCGGGCTCATGGCCTGGCTGATGGCGCGTGTGGGTTGGCCGGTCAGGCGCGCGAGCACCAGCCATTGTTCGGCAACACCGAGCTGTTCAAAACCGGGGTGACGACGCCGTACACGCCGCAGGATGTCTTGCTGCAAGGCTTGCAGCAGGCCGGCCTGACCGTTGCGGCGCAACAGGAAGTCGGCACTGGCGCGCAGGTGCTCCTGCAATTGCCGGCGTGCTTTCGGAGCCGCTTCCAGCAGCGGTCCCTGGCGCACGCCAAAGTGCCAGAAACCCAGGCCGATCAAGGCGAACAACGCGACCAGCGCCTGGGGGAAGTAACGCAGCAGCAACGTCAGCAGGCTGTCGTGATCGGTGTTGAAGATCAGCGTCACGCGGGTGTCGGCGGTCAGGTACCAGAGCAGCCAGGCGTTGTCGTACCGGTCGATGGCCGGGGTTTTCCACAGGTCGGCATCGGTGACCACGATGATCGAACCGAGCCCGTGGTCGAGTTGCATCATGTGCGTGGCCCTGGCGCTGTTGGCCCAGGCCAGGGCGAGGTCTTTCGGGTCTTCGAGATGGAACGCGGTATCGAAACCGACATAGGCCGGGGCGTCTTCCTCTTCCAGATAGAGCTTGGTCAGTTGCGGGTACGGATCGTCACCGACATCCGGCGGTGGGTCCTTGAGGTCTTTGCTCAAGGACTGGTGCAGTTGCGCCCGGTCGAGCAGCAGGTCATTGCTATGGCCGAGTTTTTCATCCCACAGCGACTCGGCGACGAACAGAAGCCGCCCGCCGGCCCGGGTCCAGTTCATCACCTGGTCGATCTGCCGTGGGGTCATGTTGTAGCGTTCCCCGAGTAACAGCAGGCTGTGTTGATGCGGGTCGAGGCTGGGCAGGATATCGAGGCCGTTGGCGTGGCCGACCTTCAGGCCTTGCTTGCGCAGGAACAACTCGGCCGCCAGAAAAGGGTTGGCATTGGCTTCGGGGGAGGGGCCGTGATCGATTTCGGTCTGGTAGGGAGTCGCCTTGAGGTACAGATAAACACTCAACGCAGCCAGCAACACGGCCATCAACGCACCGGCTATCGAACCTCGGCGCCGACTCAACGGACAGCCTCCGGACCGAACAGAACACGCCAGCCGTTACACAGTTCCTGTTGCACTTGAGCGGGCGGCAGGCGATGCCCGTAGGCCATGTTTTGCCAGTGCCCGGTCAGGTTTTGGCTGTAGGCCAGCAAGGCCGGCTGCTGCAGTAGCTCGACACGCCGAAGCACCTGGCCTTCGGTGTCGGCGGCCTTGAGCGCGATATTGAAGTCGTGCAGCAGGCGGCTGAGCAGGGCGCGATAGAGCAAGCCAAGCGCTTCGCGTGGGTGGGCTTGCCAGAGGCTTTCGGCGTGGGCGGCGATGTCGGCGGGCAGGGATTCGGGCTTGAGGTCCAGGCCGAACGCCTGCTGCGGTAACGGTCGCGTGGCTTTGACATTGAGGGGCGGTCGTCGGCTGACGAACGCCTGCAGCCAGTCGCGATAGCGCCAGATCAACAGGCCGACGGCGCCAATGACGATGCCCCACAGTACGATTTCGATCAGTGTCGCCAATGCCCCGAAGCGTTGCCCCTCGAGCAGCTTCAACAGCGCCTTCAACCATTGTGGTGTCTTGCCTTCGTCCAAAGCTTCAGCATTCGGTTGCTCTTCGCCAAAGCGGTAGCGCGTGACCGATTCCCGGTTCTTGAAGGGCGCCTGTTCGAGGATCGCCTTGATGCTGTCCCTGGAGGCCTGACTGGTCAGGGGCTGGCCCAGCAGGCGCGGGCTGTCGGGTGAGAGGGCCGGTTCTGTGGCCCATGCGTTGTGGGTGGTTGGCATCAGCATAATCACGGCCATCAACAGGACAGCGCCTGCACTGACCAGGCGTTGGCGCATCCGGCGAAACACCAGTTCGATATCCCAGGCCTCCAGCACGGTGCGCCGGTTCAGGTACAGACTGAAACCGCAGGCGACATAGATCGGTTCCCAGGCCACCAGCACCAGTGCATAAAAGGCATTAGTCAGGTGTTCCAGCCAACGCCAGTCCTGGGTGGCCGCCGAGATCAGCGACTGCCAGCTCCAGTCGAGCGCGACCTGTTGTGGCAGCAGCAGATAGAACAACACCATCAAGCCGACCCACAATGCGCCTTCCAGGTGCGCGCCGATGATCGTCAGCCAGCGTGCGGCGCCGGCGTCTCGCTGCAACAGCACCTGTAGGCGTTGTTGCCGTTGCTGCCCGCCCAGTCCTTCGAGTTGCACCACCGGCATCACGAAACTGCGGGGCAAACTCAGGCGTCGCCAGGTCAGGCTGGCCAGCAATTGCGGCTTGAGCAGACGTGGCCATTGGCGCAGGGCCTGTTTGAGCGTGGGCGTTTCACCGAACATGGCTTTGGACAGGATGTATAGGGGAAGGCGTTCGAACGCCGGCTTCAGCCACCAGAAAATGAACACGGCGAGATCGGGCGAATCCCAGAGCCCCCAACTGAGCAGCGCGAAAACCGGCAAGGTGACCAAGGCCCAACTGGTCATCAACAGGCGTCGGTGGCGTTGGCTCAGCAGCACCCCCAGGTCCATGGCTTCCCAGGTCGAGCGCGGGCGAATCACCACCGTGGCGTCACTCAGGCGCATGGCGCTGACGTCCGGCAAACACGAGATATACCACCACCGACAGCCAGAGCGCCGCGCCGACCAGATATTTGGTCTGGTGCGAAGGGCCGGTCATTGACGACCAATAGGCTTCGATAAACGCAGCGATCAACAGAAACAGCATGACCCCGCAGATCAGCAGCACGCTCTTGCGCGCAGCCAATCGCAAGGCCTCGGCCCGTGGCAGGCGCCCCGGGGCGACCAAGGCCCAGCCCAGCTTCAGACCGGCGGCACCGGCCAGGGCGATGGCGCTGAGTTCGAAAGCGCCATGGCCGATCACGAATGACCAAAAGGTTTGTCCGTAGCCGACGTAGGTCAGGTGCCCGGCCACCGCACCGATCATCAGGCCGTTGAAAATCAGGAAAAACACGCTGCCCAGACCGAACAGCAATCCACTGGCGAAGGTCTGAAAGGCAATGCCGATGTTGTGCATGATGTAGTAGCCGAACATCGCCCAGTCCTCACTGGCGGCTCGTTCCGCCGTGCGCCCGAGGTGACCGGCAACGGGGTCGTACATGTTTTGCATCTCGCTGACCTGCTCGGCGGGGATCAGGTTGTAGACCAGCGCCGGGTACAGGTACACCAGCAGCGCGAAACCGGCCAGGCTGCCAAAAAACATCAGGCTGGCGGCGAGGACAAAACGCCACTGTTCGCGCACCAGTCGCGGAAAGTCGGCCAGGATGAACGCCAGCACATTGGCCCCCAAATGGCTGCGATGACGGTAAAGCTGTTGGTGTCCGCGCAGCACCTGTTGCTGCAAGGAGTCGATCAGAAAACTGCTGTAGCCACGCTCCCGTGCCAGTGCCAGGTGTTGGCAGAGGCGTCGGTAGTCCTTCGGGAAACTGCCGGCTTCGGTAGCCTTGCCGTCCCGTTCCAACTGCTCGAGCAGATGGGTGAAATGGTCCCATTCGGCCTTGTGCCGGCTTTCAAAAAGGCTTTGCTTCATGTCGGCCCCAACAAGTCGCGGGCGATGCCGTTGAGCTCGGTCAATGCCTGCGGGGGTTGGACTTGCAAGGGGTGGGCGAGAATCGAAGCCAGTTCATTGACCCGCGCTTCGGAGAGTTCACCCTGGCGCTCGGCAAACCCGAGGATGGCCCGTTGCTCGGTGAGTGTCAGGACAAAGGCCGGGCGGCGGGGCCGGGCTTCGGG